>JBFRWE010000423.1:0-18953 GCA_051439345.1 Xenococcaceae cyanobacterium | reverse complement strand
ATAACTTCCCACCAATTAGCATAGAGATCGCATCCAGTATCGGGACTACTGATAGTGACAGCAAAATTGTAAGCTCCTGGTTTACCCCTTACTTCCACTTTTAATACTTGGGCAGTATTGGCGTTATCTGGTAATTCTGCTGCTTGAAGAGGATTCGGGAAAAAGATAGTCAATAGCCCTAAAATAATTACCCCTACAGTAGTCAAAGATGACCAACCAAAATTTAACTCTATTTTTTCCATAAGATAAAAAGAATGTTAGCTCTCTAGAAATAAGTCTATATTAGTGAGAATAGTCTTCAAGAATTTAATAGCCGTTGGCTATTAGCTAATAAATTTATTAGAGTATTTAGAATACTAATTAATTAAAAATTATTCAGAATCCTGATAAAGGAAGGAGTTAGAAGTGGCTTTACACGCTGATTTACATCGCCATCTTGGTGGCGCAGTTGTGCCAAGGATTCTGTGGCGATATTGCCAACGTCATGATACGGACTTGGCAGAAAAGTTTCCTGATTATCCAGAATTTGAAGAGTTTTATACTCGATCGCGCAATACTCTCGATGAATATTTAGAATTACATACTCTGGTAGAAAGTGTGCAAACAGAAGAAACCCTACCATACTTTATCTATCGCCTCATTCGGGGCGCGTATATTTTTGAAAATTTAGCTTATTTGGAACTACGCTATACTCCGTATCTTCGTACTGACGAGACTTTAAGCCAATCTAAACGAATTGAACAAATGGCGAAGATTGTCGAGATTGTGGGTAAGGCAAGTCAGGTGAAAGATCATCCTATTGTTACCAGTCAGATTTTGTGTATGCACTCTCGGCTACCCTATGAAGTTAATAAAGCGATCGTTGATGTAGCTGCTAACTCCAAAGAATATGTTTGTGCGATCGATTTAGCTGGAGGAGATGCTCATTATCGGGAGCGTTTGGACGAATTTGTTGATCTATATAAATACGCTCTCGCCTTGGGTTTAAAAACTACTGGTCATGTTTATGAAACTACCGAAGGCAATTATCCAGAATTATTACCCTATTTAATGCGAATTGGGCATGGTATTCAGATTCCTCTGCAATATCCAGAATTATTACCTGAAATAGCCCAGCGCAAACAGTGTTTAGAAGTTTGTCCTACTACTTATTTAAAGACAGGAACTCTAGAAGATCTATCTCAACTTAAAGTAGTATTTGAACGCTGTTTTGAAGCAGGAGTTGATATTGCTATCTGTACAGATAATGCTGGTTTACATAATGTCCGTTTACCTTTTGAATACGAAAATTTGCTAACTCAAGATGTAATTGATTTTAGGCAATTACAAGCTTGTCAAGAAGCCTCTTTTCGTCATGCTTTCGCTTGGCAATACGATCGCCCCCCTGCTTCTTTGTTAACAGACTATATGCAGGAAACAGGGAATAGCTAAAATTGGTAGAGGTGGTTTGCGAATCGCCTCTACAAGTAATGTCACTTTAAGTACTTATTGACATAAAGCGATCGCCTTCCTCGAAGTATTGTTAATAATGGCGATCGGCCACTACTTGGCGATCGACTAATGACTCTGTTACTTTAGCAAGTGTGGGAGACTGGGACATTCTACTAGCTCATTTTTATGAAAACACCTGTATCACTCTGGATTCTGGCAGCAAGAACTGATGTACCTTATATGTTGCAAACGATTCCTCATCAGATTCGAGCTTGCAACTATCCGTTTACAGAAAGAGTTTTAGCCGTAGACACTGTGCCTCTAACGGGGGATAAACGCTATCGTTATGATACTGGTAGTCAGGAACAATTAGAATCTGCTTGTCAAACTTTGGTTGAGCAAGGAGTAATTGATAAAATAGTCAAAATTGATTATTCTCCAGAATTAATTAAGCAGATTTATAGTAAGTATTTTGGTAGTCAGCAAGCTCTGCAAATGCTCGACCATACTCATAATTGGAAAGGCTCTACAGTCTATGCTTCCTTGTACTGCATCGAAGCTGCTGCTACAGATTATTATTTGCATTTTGATGCAGATATGTTGCTTTATCAAGACCCTAATTATGATTGGATTAGTGCAGCGATCGAGTTAACTGAATCAATTCCTAATATAGCAATTACTCGTCCTCGCTGTGGCTCTCCCCATCCAGAAGGAAAGGCTTTTCATCCCAATCCCTTTACGGAAGATGAACGAGGTTTTCTTGCCCATAAATTCTTTAGTATGCGTGCTTATTTAGTTCGTCGCGATCGATTTGCTCAATTGTCGCCGATTCCGTTAATGTGGAAACATCGCCCATTGTTTTCAAGATATTTACCCCAACCCTTACAAGCCCTAGCAGCCAAAGTTGAAAGAAGATTACGAGGGCAAAAAGGGTCAATTAAAGGTGCAATTGCTTCTTTTGAGCCAATGACTAGTAAAAAGCTAGAAATGACTGACTATATCAGAGCCGATCTAATTTCTACTCAAGCTTGGACTATTCACCCTGCTAAACATGGAGCAGATTTCATTGATGCTTTACCTAATTTAATTGAGTTAATCGAACAAGGCAAATATCCTTTAGCTCAAGCTGGTCATTACGATCTTATTTTAGAGGAATGGCTGAAGTTTATCAACTAAATACTACTCGTATCATGCTATTATAAATAGTTCTGTGGCAATTTATTGGTAATTTTTATTAGCCAAAAAGGAAAAGTAAAATGGCGAAGCGCGTTCAAGTAGTACTAAATAAAGAAGTTAATAAGTTAGGTGCAACTGGCGACTTAGTGGAGGTTGCACCAGGTTATGCTCGTAACTATCTTATACCTCAAGGATTAGGTTCGATCGCAACTCCTGGAATTATTAGACAAGTAGAACAAAGAAGAGAAAAAGAAAGACAAGCAAAATTGGCAATACTGCAAGAAGCAGAATCAAGAAAAACTGCCCTTAAAACTATTGGTCGCTTGGTAATTCGCAAACAAGCTGGTGAAGCCAAGGCTATCTTTGGTACAGTTACATCTCAAGAAGTAGCAGACGTTATTAAAGAACAGGCTGGATTAGAAGTAGATAAAAGAGGCATTACCGTACCTGATATTAGTTTGTTAGGTAATTATGAAGTTGAGGTTAAACTACATCCAGAAGTTACTGCAACTGTAAATATTGAAGTAGCTCCTCAATGATAATAGAATTCTTTTACAAAGATATCTTTGTATGTTAGTAGGGGCGTTTCGTGAGATGCCTCTACTGTTGCCAAAATTGAATTTTATTGCAGCAGAGATAAAATTTCGATTTCGTCTTGTCTTAAGTTGTTTAATTTATCCTGGTGCAAACTAATTATTTGTTTTAGTTCTCTTAGCTGTTCTTCAGATTCTTCTTTCAGACTATCAATAAACTCTTGATGATTCTGGTTTATATTTTCCAGAGCTAAAATGAGCATAGATGAAGCTCGATCGCTTAAAAAACGGACTAAAGATTGATATTGACTCGCTGATTTTCTTTTTAATTCTTGAGTTTGTTGTTTGAGCTTTTTAGTTCTAACATCTTTGCCTGTAAAAAAATTAATAATCTGAAAAATAAGAAAGGCAAATCCCAAAAATCTTCCTGTTAAAAAATATAAAATTAAACCAAAACCTATAGCTACAGCCAATCTAAATCGACTACTATCAAAAAAACAGTAATCAAAAATAGTTTGACTACTTTGCTCTAATAAAGATAAAGAAACAAAATTGGCAATATCAAAATTATATCTGACTGAAATTTCATTATTAGATTCTGGTTCGATATGAGTAAAATTAAGTTCATTATCTATCTTAACTGGAGCATACACTTGACATATTTCTTGCCATTTTCTTTCTACCCAGGTTGCCAATTCGTCTTGACAGAGATTAATCACTAGAGTACTTAATCTTTGGGTGCAATCTTGTTCATTGACAATTAATTGTAAATATTGCTTTTGGTTTTCTTGGAGTAATTTTACTTCGGATCGATCGACTAATTCACCAACTCTATAAATTAAGCTGTCAGGAATAAAAAGATTAACAATGTTAATTTTTTCTTGATGAATACTTTGCTTTAACTGTTTAAATTTCTTCTGCCGTTTATTTTTATTTTTTTTTAACATCAAATCTGATTTTTCCTGATAAAAGTATTTTTGTTGCTCCTCTAATTCCTTTTTTGTATATTTTATTTGCTGCCAAATATTTTTTTTGTGTTGAGACAATAATTGACTGGCTTTTTTATTTAATATCTGATTTATTCTTGCTTCTAATTGTGCTTCACGATTTAAAAATAATTTTTCCAAATAATAATAATAATCATTAATTTGCTCAGATATATCACAATTATTTTTATTGTCTTGATGAAGAGACAATAAAAATAGCTTAGTTCGATGATATTTTTGCTTGGTTAGCCAAGTATTTATACTGGAAAAATTCCTCTGGGTAATTTTATTATTTTCATTCTCAACTCTTTGAACATTTAAAATAGTTTGACAGATATTTCTTTGATTGGCTCGTCGAATCAATTGCTTGTCTAGCTTGGAAATACTGGCTTGAGAGTTACGAACTAAACAGAGTAAATCACAATCTTCAAGAATTTTATCAATTTTACTCAGATCGGCAACAGTCTGAAATTGATAAAAAGACCGAGCCGTAAATTGTTGTTGGCTTATTTGTTTTAACTGTTCAGCCAAAGTTACAAATTGACTAACAAACTTAATTTTTAGTTTAGTTTGTTGGAAATCAACAATTATTGATTTTAATTCTTGAATAAAATCCTGGTAACTTGGTTCTTGTTCGATTTTATTCCCTAAATAATCATTGATTTGTTCTACTTTATTGATTAATCTTTCAGTTATTATTTCCATAAGCTGAAAAAACCAGATAGTAAATTTTAGTTTATTGAGATGAATTTATTGTTATTAGTTATTAGTTATTAGTTATTAGTTATTAGTTATTAGTTATTAGTTATTAGTTATTAGTTACCTCTTATTCATTACTCATTACTCATTACCTATTTACCCTCCACTAACAGGAGGAATAAACACTACTTCATCTCCATCTTTTAATAGAGTATTGGGTTCTACAAATTGAAGGTTTACACCAAAACGAGTCAGGGTACGCCATTGTTCTAGTTCTGGTTTTTCTTGTAAAAGATTATCTAATACAGACTCTACTGTAGCAGTAGGTGTTAGACTTAGTTTTAATTCGGGAATACCATAAGCTTCTTGATAAGCAGCAAATAGTTTTACTGTTACAGTTATCAATTTTTGAGACATAAGTAGGTGGGTATAATTAACTATAAAATGGGGGAAGGCAGAGGGATTAGAGGGGAGGAAAAAACTTTTCTATCTTATATTTAATTACGCTCAGCCACTTAGATAATAGTTAGTGGTTAGTAGTAGGAGCAAGGCAACACTTTGTCTCCAAGGTTAATGTCTAATCCTCTAGCTGATAACCAAATTCAGCTAAACGCAATCTAGATTGTCGCCATTTTGGTTCTACTTTAACGAATAATTCTAGATAAACATCTCCAGCAATTAATTTCTGTATTTGTTGACGCGCTTGAGTGCCAATTTCTTTGAGCATACTGCCTTTTTTACCGATAATAATTCCTTTCTGAGAATTGCGCTCAACATTTATAGCTGCAAAAACTTTGGTGATTTTTGGGGTTTCTTCTACTTTTTCGATCGCAATGGCTACAGAGTGGGGGATTTCTTCGCGAGTTAACAATAAAATTTGCTCACGGATTAATTCTCCCATGATAAAGCGTTCTGGTTGATCGGTTACTAAATCGGGAGGATAATAGTAAGGACCTGAGTCGAGAGACTTAATTAATAAGTTCTGTAGTTCTTGTGTTCCTTTTCCTGTAACTGCGGAAAATTTAACTTTAGACCAATTAGTATTAGCAATTAAGTCGGAATAACTATCATCAATCGCCTGATATTTTCCTGGTTGCAGATCGGTTTTATTTAATCCTAAAATCACAGGAGTTGGGCTACGCTGTAACAATTCTACAATAAAGCGATCGCCTCCTCCTGCTTCTGTGGAACTATCGACAACCAACAAAATTAAATCAACCGAATTAATCGCTGTTTGAGCATTTTTAACTAAAACTTTTCCTAATTCGTGGTGGGGTTTATGAATGCCAGGGGTATCAACAAAAATTATTTGTGCTTCAGGAGTAGTAAAGATTCCTCGCAGACGATTACGAGTTGTTTGTGCTACGGGAGAAGTAATAGCAATTTTTTGTCCTATCAGTTTATTCATCAAGGTGGACTTACCTACATTTGGTCGTCCAATAATGCCGACAAAACCCGATTTAAATCCTTCTGGTGCTAGAGGAATAATTGTTGATTGATTGTTAATTATTAATTGCTCATTGTTCATCGTTTGTTATTAAAATATCTAAAATATATTCTCCTTGATTAACACATTGATTGGTAGAAATATCAAAAATCACCCCGTCCATCTCAGTATAAACATCAATTATTTCTGGAGGCTTTCCTTGTTTATTTAAACTAAGAAGTTGATAAATCCTATCTCCTTTCTTTACTTTTGTGCCTAAATCCAATCTAGATTGGATCATTCCTCCTGTTGGTGCATAATGACTTTTGACATCATTTCTCTTAACTAATTTTATATTTTTCTTGGTTAATAATTCTGCTGAATTCAATATTTGTTTATAAGTTAAATAATTTTTAATTCCTTTTACGCCTTTATTGACAGATTGAGGATTCATGACCATTCCCGAACCCAATTCTAGTGTCCATGATTCGAGATCAAATTTGATATCTTTGCCCAATTCTGCTAATTTTTTTTCTAGAGCTAACCAAGGTTTGAGAAAAGCTTCATCAAAAGCATTACCATCATACTCACTCATCAATATACCGTATTCGAGTAAAAAGTAAGCTGCACTTGATTCTCTTGTTTGGAAACAAAAAATAAAATCCATTCCTTGATTGCTAGAACTATGAATATCAATTACATAATCTGCATCTAAACATAAGGATTGAAGTTGATAGCGATAAAAATGTCTATAAGGAACACTACTAGATTGCTTAATTTTTTCTAGTTCTTGTTGCCAAGCTTTATGGATTTTGGCTAAATAGTTTTTTCTGATTATTTCTGGTGAATAGTTTAACTGCGATCGCGCAAAATCATCTAAATTATCACAGTATTTTTCATAATCCCAAAAAATCCGATTCCAATTCAGTCCGTCATAGCTATTAAATCTACCTGTCGAAAAAATGTGACGGCGTTGATTAGTTCCTAAAGGATTACAAGCAGGAACTAACCAAATTTCTCCTGTAATTTGATTTTCATCTAAACCTGATAAAAACTCAATTAATTGCCCAATAACTGCATTACCAACAATTTCTGCTCCATGAAGGTTAGATTGAATATAAACTTTTTTACCTGGTTTTTTGCCAATAAATTTGTATACTTGTAGAGATAAAAGATCGCCTGAAGCAAGTTTTCCTAAATCAACATTAACAACGGATGGAATCATGAATAAGTAATAGGTAATAGGTAATAGGTAATAGGTAATAGGTAATATATTAATCTTATCTAAAGAGTTAATTTATTAATTGAGAGAGAAGAAAGTGTGGTAAGTGCGGGAAGAAATGAGCAAAAAAACTTCCTTTTTTCTTTTGTCCTGTTATGATTTTTGTTCTAATTTTCTACTAGCTAAAGCCATAGAATAACAACATAGCCAGTAAATAACCGAGATAAATAAGTATACCTCTGCGTAGCGTCCCAAGTACTTAGGATTAGCTAAAATTGACTGAGAAATACCTAATAAATCGACCAAACCAACGATCGCGAGCAAGGATGTATCTTTAAATAAAGCAATAAATTGCCCGACAATACTAGGAATAACAGCTTTTAGGGCCTGGGGTAAAATAATAAAAATTAAAGTGAAGGTGGGATTTAAACCAAGAGCTTTAGCTGCCTCATATTGACCACGAGGAATAGATTGTAAACCACCCCGCACATTTTCTGCTAAATATGCTGCACTATAAACAATCATACCTGCGATCGCTCTAACTACTCGGTCTGGTCTGAGATTGGCTGGCAACACTAAAGGTAACATCACTTGTGCCATAAATAATGTTCCAATTAGAGGTATACCACGCACAATTTCAATATAGGCAATAGATAACCAGCGAACAACGATTAAATCACTTTGTCTACCTAAAGCCAGTAAAACTCCAAAGGGAAAGCAGAGAACAATACTAACCACTGATACTAAAAGAGTGAGAATAAATCCACTCAAACTGTCTAATTTAACAGGTCTAAGTCCTAATCCTCCTAGTAATAACCAAAGAAGAACAAAGAAGGTTAGTAGCCACATCAAAGGCAACCAAACAGTTAAATTAGGAAATTTTTGTCCTAGTCTCTTGCCAGCCATAGTCATTGCTATGAACAAAACCAACATACCCAAGAGAATCACACTAGATTCGATTCCTCCAGGGATAGCTACAGCGACACAAGTAGCAGCAATAATGGCTAAAACAAATAAAATGCGACGACGAAAGAAAAAAGTAGAGTCTTTAGCTAATATGCCCCAGGAAAGACCTCCTAAACCGACGATAATTCCTAAATTAGTCCAAGTACGCCAAAGCAAATTAACTGGCCTAACAGGATAGCGACCAACAAAAAAGAGGCGAAAGTTGGCATCAATAACTGTCCATTCTGCCTGAGTAGATACCCAGTGAATTAATCCTGACCCAATCCAGTAGATAAATAATAAACTGATAATGGTAAGGATACTATTATACCAAGTACTAAATAGATTTTTCTTTAACCATTTTCTAGGACTGATTCGGCTACTAGGTGGCGTTGAGGTATTTGATTGTAGGTTGGCTGTAGTCACTTTATTAGGTAATAGGTCTTCGAGTTATTAGGAAATAAATAATCCTAATTGTATAAAATGCACTAGGAACAATTAATTCTATAACTACTACTGAAGAATACAACAAAATTCCTTGGCCTTACTACAGCAAAAAGATCGAGACAAGATGCTAAGACAATAAAAAACCTGCACTCTTGATTTATCTTAATTACCTATTACCTATTACCTATTACCTATTAAGTAGCTAGGCAGAATTAAATATAAGATAGAAAAGTTTTATTCCTCCTCTGCACCTGAAGCTCCTCCGCTCCTCTGCCCTCACTCATTTTATAATTAATTGCACCCACCTACTTACTTCCCTTAAAAACCTCTATCAAATTCAGGGGCAAATCTAGAATTATTAATGCGCCTATATCTCGACTGTTCAGCTACTGAAGTATTAAAAGGATTTCTTAAATCACGAGTAACCAGATTAGGGCCATTTTCTGCTTGTTGCTCCATGACATCTTGATAAATAATATTGATCAATTTACCGTCCTTAGCGATTTTGTTCTCAGCAAATCCACTTATACCAAAAATAAATTCTAGCTGACCCAAAATAGTGCTATTTTCAAAAGCATCACCAGTATTTTCAAAATAAGCTTCGTTAAAAGTTTCCGAGATAGATTCTGCTTGAGCTACTCCAGTCATTAAGGAACTAGCGATCGCTCCCGCAACCAAAATAAGACTTAATTTAGTAAACTTAATGGACATTGCACAACTATAATTAACTTCTGCTCAATCCTAACTGAACATTTACAGAACGGGCAGGGTTTGAGTAGTGTTTTTCCCTCTCATCAGCTATGTATCAAACAGAAGATTCTCTTGCTAATGCTAGTTCTCAGCAACTACGCCAAAATCTATTATCATTATTGACTAAATTCGCTTATCAAGAAGGAGACTTTACCCTTTCTTCAGGAGCGAAGAGTTCTTACTATATAAATTGTAAACAAGTTACCCTCAGAGCAGATGGGGCTTTAATTATTGGTCGTCTGCTTTTTTCTTTATTACCAGAAGACACCCAAGCAGTAGCTGGTTTAACTTTAGGAGCAGATCCTCTTGTGTCGGCGGTTAGTGTAGTTTCGGCTTACGAAAATAAACCGATCTCAGCCTTAATTATTCGTAAAGAACCCAAGGGACATGGCACTAAAGCTTACCTAGAAGGACCAACCTTAGAACCTGGAGCAAAAGTAGTAGTACTAGAAGATGTAGTAACTACTGGTCGTTCGGCAATGTTGGCAGTAGAACGCTTACAAGCAGCAGGATATGACGTAGAGCAAATTATGGCTTTAGTCGATCGCCAACAAGGAGGGGCAGAATTATATCAGTCTAAAGGATTAAAGTTTCAATCACTCTTTTCGATTCCAGAACTTCAAGGATACATAGCTTAAAAATACTTTATTTTTTGTCATATCTAGGGCTAATCGTATCGGTTAAGCTGAAAATATAACGGTATTATTCCTAGATTTATGAATACTTTTTCTCCTCGTAATTTAAAGCAAACTAACTGGTCTACCATCGTTATGTTTGCTTTAGGATTTTGGCTTAGTAGCAGTCTGGTTTTAGACTGTTTAATTGTTCCCAGCTTATTGAAAACTGGCATGATGAGTCAGGTAGGATTTGCTGGTGTTGGTTATGTGATTTTTGAAGCTTTTAACCATATCGAGTTGCTTTGTGGTTCAGTGATTTTAGCTGGATGTTTAGCCTTTGGCTATCAGCACTACCTAGACAGTCAGCAAACCAATTGGGCGATCGCTCTAGGGAGTATTCTCTTACTAATCGCTATCACCTATACCTATATTCTTACTCCCCAAATGAGTGGTTTAGGTATGTCCATGAATCTCTTTGAGCCTGTTCAAACTATGCCTAAAGCCATGGTAGTAATGCATGGTGGTTATTGGCTCTTAGAAGTGATTAAGTTAGTAGTAGGTGCTACTCTATTACGCTGGTGTTATCGTAATTCTTGTAGTATTGTTTAAGCAAGAAAGTTCTTAGGGACAAAGTTATAAGCTTGGACTCACCTAAGTTGCATACTCTCTGTTGCCTATTCCCTCTTGCCTATTGCCTTGACCAGAATTGAAGAATGGAGTTTAAATGCGTCTAAGCTTACAATGACCAAGCTTAGAGCTTCTTCTAATTACGTAGATATTGCTTAACTTCTGTGTAACAGGTATACCAAAAATAGAGGGTAAGATTAATTAAGCCAATTAGTTTAGTCCCATCTTCTAACATGGCATGCGCTCCCCTACTAGTCATCGGCGTAATATCAACCACACTGGACAAAGCAAATAACAAGAAGGACAAAATCAAGGGTAAATAACGGGTTTTTTGGATTATTTGTCTGAATTTCCAGCCATATAAGATTAATAATGAGCCATAGAGCGAATAGACTATGGCTTTAACTTTTATATAAGCACCAAAAAAAACAACTAGGATTAGGGTGAGGCGAAAGCGATCGTCAAAATAAAGTAGTGCCATCAGTAAAGAACTAACTAGAAAAAAACCTTTGACTTGACGATTTGCCGATGGCAAAAGAAAGGTAGTAAATAAGCAAACAGCGATCGCTGTAGACCACAGAATTTCCGAAATTCCTGTAAACCAACCAAAATAAAAGGTACTCCGATTAAAAGGATCGCTGAATAAATTTTCGATTCCCGCTCCTTTATTTTTAATCTTGGCATAAATACTTAAACTACCTAAGGCTATAATAGCTAAACCATTCAAAAAAACCAATAGGGGGATGGGTAATAAGTGTCTTTTGTCAATACTCGTAAGCGATCGTAGTGACTGAACAATAAACTTTCCTAAATTTCCTAGTTTCATAAATTGGTATATTCTTAGATTTAGACACTTATGCAATCCTAGTCTTTTCAAATCAAAAACAGCAAACTTGCTGATAAATACTTAAACAGAATTATCGATCCATTTCTAAGTCATTTCTAATTCGTTATTCTCTATTCCTTATTACTTCTACTATCTATGTAATCAAGGGATAAATTGATGGGACATAAATAATTATCCAGAATATATTGCCATTTTAATTTTAGTTTCCTTTCTAACCTAGAAATTATCAATTAGTAATTAAAATACAATCAAGAGAAGATGTAAAGCAGTTTTCTTTTCAGCAACTATTTATCTTTTAGCTAAAAGATAAAGCAAAAAAATATTTAAAACTTAGGGACAATGTAGGAAATAGAGTTGAGCAATGAAGAATTTAGGAATTAAAATCGCCTGGGTAGCTGGCATGATTTTGAGTATCACTGGTATATCAAGACAAATGGCAGATGCGTGTCAAATAAGAGCTGAAGAAAATCAGCCCAAACTATTATTGGCACAAAATACAAGCTCTTGCCAACAACTAGAACAAAGTTATCAAGAAGTACACGCTTTTGAGACCCAAAACTTCTACATTAATGTGTGTCGCTATCAGCAAAGATACTACTATCATCGCCAATCCAAACATGATCATGAACATAGTCTATTTTTGCCTGCCAGTACTATTTTAGATGGCAATATGTTTCAGGCTAGAGATCGAGGAAAAACTTATATTGTTGGTACTAATGATGAAGGCTATTATTCTTCTGTCATGCACGAAAATAACGAAATTATTTTTGAACCAGCAATAGAACAATCAACTTTAATTAATAATAGATTGGAGACAGAGATTAAAAGCTTGAAAAGCAATCAAAATAAGCAGAAATGCGTTAACGATGATAGCTATATTCAGTTTGGCTATAGCTGGAAAAAATTGAGTACAGTTTTTAATTAAAAGAAGTCCGCAAACTTGTCTGTAGCCTTAATAAGAGCATGGCGGATACCAGGTTCTGATACAGAATGACCAGCATCAGGAACAACAATAAATTCTGCTTCTGGCCAAGCTTGATGTAACTCCCAAGCAGTAATCATCGGGCAAACAACATCATATCTCCCCTGAACAATTATCCCAGGAAGATGACGAATCAGATTGACATTTTCTAATAACTGGTTTTCGGTAGTAAAAAATCCCCCATTAACAAAATAATGGCATTCAATACGGGCAAAAGCTTCGGCGAAATCCTCTTCACCAAAACGTTGAATTGTTTGAGCCGAAGGTAATAGCTTACTAGTACTTCCTTCCCAAATTGACCAAGCACGGGCAGCTTCTAAACGAGTATTTTTGTCCTGGCTGGTCAATCTTCTATAGTAAGCAGATAGTAAATCGTCTTGCTCTTCTGGAGGAATAGGCTTAAGATACTCTTGCCAAGCATCAGGATAAATATAACTTGCTCCTGATTGATAAAACCAATGTAACTCTTGAGGGCGCAACATAAATATTCCCCGCAAAATTAATCCCAGACAATGATGAGGATGGGTTTGACTATAAGCAAGAGCAAGAGTACTACCCCAACTACCACCAAAAACAAACCACCTAGGTATTTGCAGATGTTCTCTTAATTTTTCAATATCACTAACCAAATCCCAGGTGGTATTTTCTCTCAATTCTGCATAGGGAGTGCTTTGCCCACAACCGCGCTGATCGAAAATGACAATTCGCCATTTTTGAGGAGCAAAATATTGTCGGTACATAGGCGTAATTCCCCCTCCAGGACCACCATGTAAAAAGATTACAGGTTGTCCTTGAGGATTTCCCGACTCTTCGTAGTGAATTGTATGGAGGGGGGAGACTTTTAATTTGCCTTCTTGATAAGGTTCAATAGGGGGATATAGAGTTCTCATATTGTTAGGCTGGGAAATTTAGGTAAGAAGTCTACGGGTATTGTTATCCTGAAAACAGTTACTTTCTCTCTTAGACTGGCATTGTTTATGACTAATCAACAAAGGCGTATCTGTATCATTGGTGGTGGATTCGGTGGTTTGTACACTGCTCTACGTCTGAGTGAACTACCTTGGCAGCAAGACCAAAAACCAGAAATAATTTTAATAGATAAGAGCGATCGCTTTTTATTTTCTCCCTTATTGTATGAATTAATTACAGGGGAAATGCAAACTTGGGAAATTGCCCCACCTTTTGCTGAAATTCTGGCAAATACCGATATCGTATTTTACCAAGAAGAGGTGAAAGGAATTGATATTAAGGACAAACACATCAAGCTAGCAGATTCTAGACAGCTTAGTTATGACAAATTAGTGATTGCTCTGGGGGGTAAAACACCATTAAATGATATTCCAGGGGCGATCGATTATGCTATTCCTTTCCGTAATCTCCAAGATGCTTATCGTTTAGAAGAAAAATTAAGATTATTGGAAGAAGCAGAGCAAGATAAAATTCGTGTTGCTATTGTGGGTGGTGGTTATAGTGGTGTCGAATTAGCGTGCAAACTAGCCGATCGCTTAGGAGAAAAAGGGAGAATTAGGATTATCGATCGAGGCGATAAAATTCTCAAAAACTCACCAAAATTTAACCGAGAAGCAGCCACTAAAACTCTAGAACAAAGTAGAGTATGGCTCGATTTAGAGACAGAAGTTGAACAAGTTGAAGCAGATACTATTTCTTTAGTCTATAAGGGGAAAGTAGATACTATTCCTGTAGATATAGTTTTGTGGACAGTAGGTAATCAAGTTTCAGAGTTGATTAGACAACTCCCTTTAGAACACAATGAACAGGGACTATTAATTACTCAACCAACTCTTCAAGTAGATCGGCAAGAAGATATTTATGCTCTCGGAGATGTAGCTGATAACCGCGATGCTACAGGACAAAAAGTACCAGCAACGGCTCAAGTAGCTTTTCAACAGTCGGATTATTGCGCCTGGAACTTATGGGCTTCTTTTACTCATAGACCTTTACTCCCATTTCGCTATCAGCCTCTAGGAGAAATGATGACTTTGGGTGTAGATAATGCTACTCTTTCTGGTTTAGGCATGAAATTAGATGGCTCGATCGCTTATATTGCCCGTCGTCTGATCTATTTATATCGCTTACCTACTTTAAAACATCAACTAACAGTAGGATTTAGTTGGATTACCCAACCTTTAGTTAACTTAATTTCTAATGAAGATTAACTTTAACTTTAGAGTCCCATGGTCTATCTATAATAGTAAAATCTACTCAAGAAGCCCTTTATAATAGTTGTGCCATAAGAGTAAAAAGCAATAATACTAAGGTTATCTATCTATTACACTTATTTAAATCTTAAATATTTAACTCCCGAAACCCATGTCTGATGAGCTTATAGGAGGACGCTACCAAGTCATCGATTGCTTGAGAAAAACAGGCTTTTGTGAAACTTATGTGGCAAGAGATAATCAACTTCCTAACAATCCTCGCTGTGTTGTCAAAAAACTTCAGCCTCAATCCAACGAAAAATTTATTTTAGAAACGGCAAGAAGATTATTTGATAATGAAGCCAGAGTTCTCTACAAGTTAGGTAATCATCCGCAAATTCCTCGTCTATTAGCTCATTTAGAGGTAGAAAAGCAGTTTTATCTAGTGCAGGAATTTATTGAGGGCAAGGATCTTGCTCAGGTAGAAATAGTGCCTAGTAATCTTTGGCAAGGGAAGCAGGTTATTGCTTTTTTAGAAGAAATGCTCGAAATTTTAGCCTTTGTTCATCAGAATAATGTTATTCATCGAGATATCAAACCTTCTAATCTCATTAGACGGGTTACAGATGGCAAAATTGTGCTGATTGATTTTGGTGCAGTTAAAGAAATAAGCAATATGACTTTGACAGAAGGTAGAGGTAACTTATTAACTGTTGCCATCGGTACTCCTGGTTATATGTCTGCCGAACAACAAAGAGGAGATCCTCGTTTAAATAGTGATATTTATGCCGTGGGTATGACTGTTATACAAGCTATGACTGGCTTTCATCCCGATCAGCTACCACGAGATCGACAAACAGGAGAAATTTGCTGGCGCGATCATACTCGCAATGGCAATCTTGGTTTGGCAGATATCATTGATAAAATGGTTAGAAATGATTTTCGGGAACGCTATCAAAATATTAATGAAGTTCTTTCAGACCTAAAAAAACTCAAGAAAAAACCTAATCAGAGATTCAATCAGCAGTCAAGTCCCAAAAATCAACCTTCTGTTAAACTCTCTTCTTCTAAAAGTCTACTCTGGGCTACGATCGTTGCCCTGCTATCAATACTAGCTATTCTTAGCCCTAGAGTTACCAATGTGATTCGTGCCATTAATCACTACAATAGCGGTAACCAACTTCTCCATGAAAATAAGCATGAAGAAGCATTTGATGCTTTCGATCGAGCGGTTAAAATTCAACCTGATTTTGCTCTAGCTTGGACTAATCGAGGCTATGCGTTAGGACAATTAAAAAAATATGTAGATAAATTTTCTTCTTGCGCTCAAGCTACTTATCTTGAACCAGACTTTGCTGAGGCTTGGAATTGCCGAGGACTAGCTCGTGAGCGTTTGAAACAATATGAAGACGCTTTAAAAGAATATAATCAAGCTATATTAGTTGCTGCTGATGATGAGCAGTCTTCCCGTGCTTGGTATAACAAAGGTCAAGTGTTGATCAAAATGGATAGATATGAAGAGGCAATTGAGGCAACGCAGGAAGTTCTTGGACTTAAACCAGACTATTTTTTAGCTTGGACACAAAAATGCAGAGCATTGTATGAATTGAATCAATATCAGGATGCTAAAACCAATTGCGAAATCTCTTTGAGCATTGAACAAAACTATCAACCCACAACCAAATTGTTAGAGTACATAGATCGCAAGCTTAGACAAGAACAGAATTTAGCGCAATAGACCATTAATTTCGACTAATAGTAATAGATACTTCTCTTGCTTACAGCAATTTGCCATTTCATACCAATTCTCGAAAGTAACGAGAGACTTCGTACGGGTTAAAAGTCAGAAGTCTGAATAAACAGGAGTTTGACAGCTTTTTGATAGTAATAAATAACTCTCTATATATCTAGATATTTTTGAGAAATGGTATCATCTAGAATGCCCTCAGCAATAATTTAAAAAAATCTGCTCCAGTAATATTAAAGGCATAAGCCTGTACCCCTCTAATACTAGATACTTGTCTTTTTTGTTTTAAGTTATCGTCTAGAATGTCTTCAAGTACCTTATTACTTTGATTAATTGGGTTATCTGTAGGAGCTAAAGTAAACAATACTAGACTACAATTACCTGGTTGAGTTTCTGCACAAACTGTAGGTAATCCCACCTGTTCATAACTACCAAAGGAAGATAATGTAGAGCCTTGAGCAAGATATTCATCTAACTTAACAGATACACTATTACATAGTTGTTGGAGATTAGAAGATTTAGGTAAGCTTTCAGACTGCCAATGGAAAATAGGAATACTTTCCCCTTCCACTGTTCTTGCCATAGTAGTTAGCGTACCATTAGTATTCTCACAGAAAATAGCACGATGGGAAGATCTGCTAGATTCAGCAACCGCAGGGATGGCACTCATAGCCAGAACAACCCCAGCGCAAATTGGTGATAGGCTTTTGAAATTCATAATACAATCCTTGTGTAAAATCTCCCTTGCATTTTTATTCTATAAGTATTGGATAAATCCTATTCGTTTTTTTTACATTTTGTATATCAAAAGTAGCAAGGATTAATACGTGGGTGGGTTAGATTCCGATTTTGAGCTTAAAGCCTTATATTTAGTTAAGGGAAAGCTCTGATTAACAAGGTATTTCTATCAGGTTTGCTGACGAATTGCTACTCAGTTTACCAAATAAAAACAATAACTTTACGGAAACTTTATATGGAAATAAGTTAGATAATGACCAATAATATTTTAGAAATTGAAAATGTTTATGCTGGTTATATAGAAGATTTAAATATTCTGCAAGGAATTAATTTTTCTATTGCCAAGGGAGAGTTGGTAGCGGTAATTGGACCAAATGGTGCAGGAAAATCGACTCTGGCAAAAACTATTTTTGGACTCTTAACCCCCAATAGAGGAACAATTCTCTTCAAAGGAAAAGATATTACTAAATTAAAATCTAATCAAATTGTCCGTCAGGGAATGTGTTATGTTCCCCAAATTTCTAATGTTTTCCCGTCTCTTTCTGTGGAAGAAAACTTAGAAATGGGAGCATTTATTCGTCAGGGTTCGCTCAAAAGTTTGAAAGATTCAGTTTTTTCTATGTTTCCCAGATTAGCAGAACGTCGCCGTCAACGAGGGGGTACTCTATCTGGGGGAGAAAGACAAATGTTAGCTATGGGGAGAGCTTTAATGCTCGATCCCGATCTCCTTTTACTGGATGAACCTTCAGCAGCTTTATCGCCTATGTTAGTTAACAGTGTTTTTGAACAAATTAAAGCTATTAATCAAACAGGTAAAGCGGTCGTGTTAGTGGAGCAAAATGCTAAAAAAGCACTCATGATGGCACATAGAGGTTATGTTTTAGAAAATGGTCGCGATCGCTATTGTGGCACAGGAGAAGAGTTATTAAATGATCCCAAAGTAGGAGAGCTATATTTAGGGGCAGCTTACAAAAACTAATCTATGCTTGGTTTGAATTAGCTTCGTTGATATTAGAAAAACTCCAATTAAAATGGGGTGTAATTCTATTATTGGTTCTGCTGAATATATAGCTCCTGAACAGCTACGAGGAAAAGCTGTTTTTGCTAGCGATTTTTATAGTTTAGGAGTAACTTGTATTCATCTGTTAACCCAAGCTTCCCCATTTCAATTGTTTAGCGATAGTAGCGATCGATGGGTATGGCGAGAATATCTAGTGGACAATTCTATTAGCTATTCTTTAGGACGAATCCTCGATAAAATGATTGAAAAAGCTCTCGATCGACGTTACCAATCAACACAACAAATTTTACAAGCACTAAATCCTAGTTTCCAAACAGTTAATGATACTGTCACTTCAGATTCATTTTGTTCAAATCAAAGCGACAATTCAGTTTTAGTTTCAACTACAGGAATTAACTATACAGAATTAGCTGATTTACGAATTAATGCTTGCTATCTTCACTATAACTATTAGTGCGGTCTCGCTTTTGTATGGTGGGCAAGTTGAAAGAATCAAAACAAAAATATTTTGGTAAAAATTATTTGCCCACCAAATACCAACTAAATTATGGACACCCTAAAGATTCGCGAGTATCTACTCCAGTTTTAGAATTAGTACCT
>JBFRWE010000422.1:0-7130 GCA_051439345.1 Xenococcaceae cyanobacterium | reverse complement strand
GGTTTTTCGTAAACACATTTAGAACGCATCAACGCACCAATATCATGCCCTGGGCTAACTAAACGAATAGCAACCAAAAATTCTTCTCCAGGGATAGCTGAATTAGTTAAAATGATTCTGGCAGAAGAATCAAATAAGTCTCCTTGTTGTACCAGCTTACCATTAACAAATATTTGGGCATCTTCTGCCCACCAAGTTAATACTAACCTTAGAGTTAATCCCGATAAGGGATAATCTTTCAACACGTAAGGAATAATAATTTTTTGTGCTAGCCATCTTACTTGACGACCTTTATCCCAAGTAATATATCCTTTTTTGTTAACTGTAGCTAATTGCCAATTGGGTAACTTTATTTCAGCATAATTAAGATTCAAGGTATCTTGATGGAAAGATATATTACTCTGAGAATAATGCCAAATATTTTGTATATCTTTTTGGATTAAATGACGTAGCTTATTTATACAATAATCAAGTTCATCTAGATAGATAGACATAATTATTCAAATACTTACAAAATTTGTACAAGTTGTTTTTTGAGAAATAATCTTTGATGCCCTGGTGGAAAATCATCCAAAATGCCAAAAGTTTCATAACCTAGTTTTTGATAAAAATTAGGAGCTTGAAAACTATAAGTAAAAACATAAGCATAGTCACATTTTTGCCGAATAGCTTCTTGTTCTGCTGTATTTAAAATAGCTTTTCCGTAACCTTGCCCTCTTAAATTTTCTGCAACCCATAAAGTACTTATATTTAGCCATCCCAAACCCAGAAAACCATAAAAACCACCAAAAATATTGTTTTCAGAGGATTTTCGACTTTGAGAATCTCTTAGAAAAATAACTAGTGGGTTATATTTATAACTACCAATCTGACTAAAATTAAACTCGAGAAGTTGATTTTCTACAAACTCAATCGAGTTAGAAATAGGATTGCTTTCAATTTAAATTTGATATCTAGACATTTTTAAATTATTTTTTCAATCTTAAAAATTCCCTTATAAGTAATCTTTTCACTTAAGATTAATATACAAGCCAAAATAACTCATTTCTTGTTAAGACAGTATTAGGGATAGGGAGTTAAAGAAGGATTTGATATGGAAATAGGTATTCCCAAAGAAACTAAAGATCGAGAATTTCGCGTTGGTTTGACTCCTGGTAGTGTCCGAGTACTATCCGATCGCAATCATGTAGTCTTTGTTGAAACTATGGCTGGAGTTGGTGCTGGTTTCAGCGATCGAGATTATCAAAATGCTGGAGCAAAAATTGTTCCTACTGCTAGTGAAGCTTGGAATCGAGAACTAATTGTTAAAGTTAAAGAACCTTTACCAAAAGAGTACCAATTTATTAATAAAGAGCAAATATTATTTACTTATCTTCATTTAGCTGCCGATCGCTCTTTAACAGAATGTTTAATCAAATCTGGGGTTAGTGCGATCGCTTACGAAACCGTAGAATTAGATGATGGTAGACTTCCGTTGCTTACTCCTATGAGTGTTATTGCAGGACGTTTATCCGTGCAATTTGGAGCAAGATATTTAGAAAAACAGCAAGGAGGAAGAGGCGTACTCTTAAGTGGTTTCCCTGGGGTAAGTCCTGGTAAGGTAGTTATTCTTGGTGGTGGAGTAGTAGGAACAGAAGCAGCTAAAATTGCCGTAGGTATGGGAGCGCAAGTCCAAATTATTGATATTAATGTCGATCGCTTGGCCTATCTGGAGACTCTCTTTGGTTCAAGAGTAGAATTACTTTATAGCAGTACTCCTCAGATAGAAGCTGTTGTTCCCGAAGCAGATTTATTAATTGGTGCAGTATTAGTAGTAGGCAAGAAAGCTCCCACCTTAGTATCCCGTAGTTTGGTACAAAAAATGCGTGCTGGTTCAGTAATTGTTGATGTAGCAGTGGATCAGGGTGGCTGCATTGAAACTTTACATACTACTTCCCATACTAATCCTACTTATGTGGAAGAAGAAGTAGTGCATTTTGGTGTGCCGAATATGCCTGGTGCAGTGCCTTGGACAGCCACCCAAGCTTTAAATAATAGTACTTTACCCTATGTGTTAAAGTTGGCTAATTTTGGCTTAGAAGCTTTAGGTGAAGATTCCGCTTTAGCTAAGGGTCTAAATGTGAAAAATCATCAGATTGTCCATCCTGCCGTACAAGAAGTATTTCCCGAGCTAGGATCGCTTCAGAACAGTAATTAATTTTGAGCTCGCCATCTTCTAATGCCTGTTGATACTTAAATAACAACGTGTGCATTTCCCCAAATTTACCCTGTGCTTCTGCTGCTTTAAAAGATTGGGGATGAATTTCAGGCTGAGGAAAGTGGCGAAAAACAAAACAAAAGCGATCGGGATATTGAGTTCTGGTAAGTTACTAGATAATCTCAATATCTAATTTTAAAGCAGGATTGTTTTCCCATCGATCGCCTATATGTGCATAGACACAAGTAGTTCGAGGATCGGCGTGTCCGAGTAGATCTTGTACTTGGCGTAATTCTGCACCGTTCCTTAATGCTAGTGTACCAGCAGTATGTCTCAAACTATGAGCAGAAATAGTCCTACCAGGGCTATATTTTAAAGAAGCTCCCAGGAGATAGCGATCGACTATTAATCTGATACCACGACGAGAAATTCTGTTACCACCAGCACGATTACCTACAGCAGTAAATAGGGGTTTATTGGGTTTGAGTATTTCTCCTTCTATTTCTCTAATGCGCAGATAATAAACTAGAGTTTTAGCAATTTCAGGTGTTAGGGGCACTACCCTAATGCTCCGCTTACCTTCTACTCTAATACCTAAATTATTTCCCTGTCTGACTAAATCTTTAATATCTGCCCGATGTAATTCGATCGTCCGAGTCCCTTCTAAGGCCATAATTGCTATGATAGCTCGGTCTCTAGCTGCTTTGAGAGTATTATCATCAGGGATTGCTTGCAGGAGTTGTTCTACTTCTTTTTGTTCTAAATAAGTTATTTTCTCAGCAGGATCGCGTTTTTCCCTTGGCGGTTTAACTCCTGCTGCGGGATTGATGGAGATCAAACCTTTTTCTAATGCTGCTTGATAGAAACGTCTGACTACAGCTAATTTTAAAGAGATGGTAGCTGGTTTATACTTTTGCTTATCAATCATCCAACGCCGATATTTTTTGATATCATCTTTAGTGACTTCTGCGGGATTAAGAGAAGTGCGATCGCACCAATTCAGAAACTGTTGTAACTGACGGCGATAAGTTCGCAAAGTATCGGAAGCTGCATCTCCAGCACTCACATCTATATCCAGAAATTCGGCAAAAACTACTAACAGATTGTCTGTGGTGACTGGTGTAATTTGAGGTGGTGTGGTAGCAGCTAGCATAAGTAGGTAAACTTAATTAAGTTTAAAATAAGGAAAGACACGGGAAGCAGAGGTAGCAGGGGGAGCAATAAACCGTTTCTAATTTAGATTTAATTTTTATACTTAATGTATCTCCAGCTACTTAGTTAAGTATTAAGCAACTAGATTTTGCCTCATCTTAGCATTAGCATTAGTAGATGGGGCTGAGATTTAAAAACTTAAAGCTAATTTACTAAGTCAACAAACCTAAATAAAACCTCTAATAATAGGCATTATTGCACCAAGAAAATATAGAATGGTCTGGCTAGAGATAAAATTGTCACGCTAGAAACTGATTCTTATGCCTCGTCGCGACGATCTACATAAAATCTTACTCCTTGGTTCAGGTCCGATTGTAATTGGACAAGCTTGTGAATTTGACTATTCTGGTACACAAGCTTGTAAAGCTTTACGGGAAGAAGGATACGAAGTAGTTTTAGTTAATTCTAATCCTGCTTCGATCATGACCGATCCAGAAATGGCAAATCGTACTTACATCGAACCTCTCACCCCAGAAATAGTAGAGAAGATTATTGCTCAAGAAAAACCCGATGCTTTGCTACCAACAATGGGAGGACAAACAGCTTTAAATGTAGCAGTATCCTTAGCCAAAAATGGAGTATTAGATCGATACAATGTAGAATTAATTGGGGCCAAACTGCCGGCGATCGAAAAAGCGGAAGACCGTCTATTATTCAAAGAAGCCATGGCGAAAATAGGCGTTCCCGTCTGTCCATCTGGCATTGCTAGTAATCTCGAAGAAGCTAAACAAATCGCTACAGAAATTGGTAACTATCCTCTAATTATTCGCCCTGCTTTTACTTTAGGGGGAACTGGTGGGGGTATAGCCTATAACCAAGAAGAGTATGAAACTATGGCTCAATTTGGGATTGATGCTTCTCCTGTCTGCCAAATTTTAGTAGAAAAGTCCCTTTTGGGTTGGAAAGAATACGAATTAGAAGTGATGCGGGATTTGGCAGATAATGTGGTAATTATCTGTTCGATCGAAAATATCGATCCGATGGGAGTTCATACAGGAGACTCGATTACTGTTGCCCCAGCACAAACTCTGACAGATAAGGAATATCAAAGACTGAGAGACTATTCTCAAGCTATTATCCGCGAAATTGGCGTAGAAACTGGCGGTTCAAATATTCAGTTTGCCATTAATCCTATCAATGGGGATGTCATTGTCATTGAGATGAACCCCCGTGTTTCTCGTTCTTCGGCACTAGCTTCTAAGGCGACAGGATTTCCTATTGCTAAGTTTGCAGCTAAATTAGCAGTAGGTTACACCCTCGATGAAATTCCTAACGATATTACCCAAAAAACTCCTGCTTCCTTTGAACCGACTATAGATTATGTAGTTACCAAAATTCCTCGCTTTACCTTTGAGAAATTCCCAGGTACAGAACCTATCCTAACTACCCAGATGAAATCTGTTGGGGAAGCGATGGCAATTGGCAGAACCTTTTGTGAATCTTTCCAAAAAGCTTTACGTTCCTTAGAAACAGGACGCTATGGCTTTGGTTGCGATCGCCAAGAGGCTCTTCCTTCTCTATCTCAAGTTCGGGCTAATCTGCGTACTCCTAATCCTGAAAGGATTTTTAGTGTTTATAATGCTCTTAAATTAGGGATGGTACCAGAACAAATTCACGAACTCACCGCCATCGATATGTGGTTTTTGGATAAGATGCAGGAGTTATTAGAGACAGAGAAGTTGCTTAAATGTACTTCCCTCAAAGATATTCAAGCTGAAGATATGCGCTGGGTAAAACAGCAAGGATTCAGCGATCGTCAAATAGCTTTTGCTACGAAAACTACAGAGGACGAAGTAAGAGCTTATCGCCAAAAATTGGGCATTAATCCTGTTTATAAGCTAGTAGATACCTGTGCTGCGGAATTTGAAGCGTTTACCCCTTATTACTATTCCACCTACGAAGAAGGTGAATCAGAAATCACCCCATCTGATAAACGCAAAGTCATGATTTTGGGAGGAGGTCCTAACCGCATCGGACAAGGGATTGAATTTGACTACTGTTGCTGTCACGCTGCCTTTGCCCTCTCCGCAGCAGGATTAGAAACAATTATGGTGAACTCTAACCCAGAAACAGTTTCTACTGATTATGATACTAGCGATCGCCTTTACTTTGAACCTCTGACTAAAGAAGATGTTCTCAATATTATCGAGGCAGAAAACCCCGAAGGCATAATTATTCAATTCGGCGGACAAACTCCCCTGAAATTGTCTGTCCCTCTGCAAAATTATCTAGAGAAATCAGCTATCAATACTAAAATTTGGGGAACATCACCAGATTCGATCGATACGGCTGAAGATCGGGAAAGATTTGAACAAATCCTGCGTAAATTAGATATTAAACAACCTGCCAATGGTATCGCTAGAAGCTATGAAGAATCTCTGGCGATCGCTAATCGGGTTGGCTATCCTGTAGTCGTTCGTCCTTCCTATGTACTAGGAGGAAGAGCGATGGAAATAGTCTATTCTGATAAAGAATTAAAACACTACATGACCTATGCAGTAGATGTAGAACCAGATCATCCCATTCTCATCGATAAGTTTTTAGAAAATGCCGTAGAAGTAGATGTAGATGCCCTAGCTGATGGTACAGGCAAAGTAGTTATTGGCGGAATTATGGAACATATCGAACAGGCAGGTATTCACTCTGGCGACTCTGCTTGTTCTATTCCCTATAATTCTCTTTCCCCTGCGGCTATTGACACAATTCGCACTTGGACAGAAAAACTAGCTGTCACTCTGCAAGTAGTAGGATTGATGAATATTCAATACGCAGTACAAGGAGAACAAGTATATATTCTCGAAGCCAATCCCCGTGCTTCTCGTACTGTCCCTTATGTTTCTAAAGCTACAGGCGTACCTCTAGCCAAAATCGCTTCTTTAGTTGTCTCTGGGCAAACTTTAGAGTCTTTAGGGGTGGCAAATGAAATTATTCCTAAACATATAGCAGTTAAAGAAGCTGTTTTACCTTTTAATAAGTTTCCTGGTTCAGATACTCTCCTCGGCCCCGAAATGCGATCGACTGGAGAAGTTATGGGCATTGATACCGACTTTGGTAAGGCCTTTGCTAAAGCAGAGATTGCAGCAGGAGTAGATTTATCCTTAGAAGGGACAGTCTTTATCTCTATGAACGAACGAGATAAAAAAGCTGCCGTGCCTGTAGTTAGAGATTTTATCGATTTAGGCTTTAAAATAGTCGCTACTTCCGGTACTCGCCAAGTATTGCAAGAAAATGGCATTGAAGATGTGGAATTAGTGTTAAAAGTCCATGAAGGTCGTCCCCATGTCATAGATTGGATTAAAAATAAGCAAATTCAACTGATTATTAATACTCCCACAGGGGAAGAATCCCAAACCGATGCTCGTCAAATTCGGCGTATGGCACTAGACTACAAACTCCCTATAATTACCACGATCGCGGGAGCAAAAGCAACGGTGGCAGCAATTCGTTCTTTGCAGTCAGAAGCTTTTGAGGTTAAAGCTTTGCAAGATTATATATCTTGAGTTCACCGTTACTCCGCGGTGAACTACCACAAACTCATCCTATCGGATAGAGTGTGGGCTTCCAAATTCATCGGCAGTAGCCACGACAGTTGACTTACACAATAAATGGGCAGTTTGAAAGCCAACCTCATTTATGGGTTGGATGAAAAACGACACGGGTGATTTATCGCCCGTCAAACTAGACAATTTCGACATCAAATCTTTATAGAGCAAGAGCTTGA
>JBFRWE010000421.1:0-5891 GCA_051439345.1 Xenococcaceae cyanobacterium | reverse complement strand
CTCCGCCCACAATGGGGGTCTGGTATTGCTGTAGACAGGCAGTGAGTCCCAGGTAAAGTTCCTCTACCCAACTTACCAAAACATCTCCAGGTAGAGATAAACCGACTGTAATAGCCAGAGGTTCTGCCCCCATAGCTGCCAAATCTGATAAATTAGCAGCAACAGCCCGCCAACCAACATCAAAAGCTGTGGTAGTGCGGTCGCTAAAATGTACTCCATCAACTAACACATCGGTAGTTACGACTAAATCTTGGTCTGGGTGAGTAGGTATAACCGCCCCATCATCGCCAATAATATTCTGAGGACAAAAAGACTGTAGTTTTTGCAGTAGTCCTTGTTCTCCTATATCTTTGACTAACTGAGGTGGTTTATCCATAAGGGAATAGGGAATAGGGAATAGGGAATAGGGAATAGGGAATAGGGAATAGGGAATAGGGAATATTAATCCCCAATCACTAATCCCCAATCACCAATAATTAACTTGGTTGAACTAGATTTTCTATACCCTCGACAACCTTAGCAGAGATAATCTTATCTTCTGCGTTTAATTCTTCGAGAACTTCTTTTCCTTCTACTACATAACCAAAAACTGAGTAACGACCATCCATGAGATTGTAGCCAGGAGGAGTCATTTCTGTATCAAATTTGAAGAAAAAGAACTGAGAAGAACCCCCATTAGGATCTTCAGCAGGACGAGCTAAAGCGATCGCACCATAGGCATTGAAAGGAAGAGCGGGTTGGTCTAGATAACGACCTAATTCCTCTAGAGTAATACCATATACTGGTTCTTCATCGCCTTGAACTAACACTTCTAAAGGAATTGCTCGGTATTCTCCTGTTTTAGGCTCGATGAAGCCGACATCTGCTCCTGGGGGATCTCCTGCTTGCAAAATATAGAAGTCTTCGGCTCGAATAAAATCTAAGCCGTCATAAAATCCTCTTTGCACTAGATCGACAAAATTACCACCATTAATGGGCGCACTATAGCCATCAACAATTATGCTTAGATTGCCTTTGGTAGTTTCCATTTCTACAGTTGCCCGACCTAAGAGTTGAGGTAGATTAGCATATTCTTCTGGTATGGCAAAAGGAAATCCCTGTACCATCAACTCTTCTAATTTACCAACCTGCTCTAGTAATTCCAATCGTTTTTCGGCCACTTCTCCTTTGTCTTGAGCTTTGACTAACTCTTGCAATTCACTTACTCCACTAGTTAACTGCTGAAGGGTAGTTTCGGCAGAAGACTGGCGTTCTTGAGGTATGCTAGCTAATATCTTACCGCGACGAGAAGTCAACAGAAAATTAGCATTTTTAACATCTCGTTGAATTCTGCCCCAGCGTTTACCCCGCAGTTGATTACCAATATCTTCTAAATCTCCTTGCAGCTTTCTGACAGTATCGTTATCTATCGGCAAAGCGTATCTGAGTATGGCTTGGGGATCGGTAATCGCATCTCCCTGCGCTAACATACTCCTTCGGGGAGCAGCCATCGCCTCTACATTCCCCCAAACTAGGCTTCCACTCACAAAGAAAGTCGCTAACAAGATGGCTAACAAACTTGTTTTGAGTAGATTTTCATACCACTTGCTCAAAACATTCTGTACAGTTTTCATAAAATTTAATATCCGATCGCTATTAACTTCCTGGTTATTTTATGGACAAAAGCGTACCTATTGTATGTTCTTAGTTCTCTATAGACCTTGTCAACACCAAGGGTTGAATAAGCAGATTGACGTCAAATTTATCTGTATATTATCTATTAACAGAACAGAACATAGAGCTAGACCGTCATCAGGTAGAATGGAATTTTGATCTTTCTAGACTCTCTTTTAACTTCATGATTTCTAGCAACGATTTTCGCACTGGCGTAACTATTGAGTTGGATGGCTCTGTCTGGCGAGTGGTAGAATTTTTGCACGTTAAACCAGGTAAAGGTTCTGCTTTTGTTCGTACCAAGTTAAAAAATGTCCAGAGTGGGGGTGTAGTTGAGCGTACTTTTCGGGCAGGGGAAACTGTACCTCAAGCCAATATCGAAAAACGAACGATGCAATATACATACAAAGACGGTGAAGACTTTGTATTTATGGATATGGAAACTTACGAAGAAGCTCGTATAAATCCAGACCAAATCGGCGCTCGCGTTAAATATATTAAAGAAGAAATGGAAGTCAATGTTCTGTTTTGGGAAGAACAAATATTAGAGGTAGAATTACCTACTTCTGTATTCCTAGAAGTGATCGATACCGATCCTGGAGTTAAGGGAGATACTGCTACTGGAGGCTCAAAACCAGCTACCGTAGAAACTGGAGCGCAAGTGATGGTACCTTTATTTATTTCCATTGGTGAAAAAATCAAAGTCGATACCCGCGATGGTTCTTATTTAGGTAGAACCTAAGTTTAGAGAATTATCAAGATCGAGATTATCGAAACTCAATCATCATCGATAATGAAAACAATTTACTAAAGATTAGGTTATATAGTTTGTGTCTATAGATTTTCAACAACTCCGTGAACTACTATCAGCGATCGCTCAAACTGATATCACAGAGTTAACTTTAAAAAATGAGGAGTTTGAATTAATGGTACGCAAAGGGGCAAATCTAGTACCATCAAAGCCAGTAGTCACATATACCGACACTGTAGAAATTGCCCCTACTCCCACCATCACTAATTCCGTGGTTCCAGCCCCAGTATCTTCTCAACCAACACCAACCCCAGCACCTACCAGAGATAAAAAATGGGTAGAAATTACCTCGCCCATGGTAGGAACTTTTTACCGCGCTCCTGTACCAGATGAACCACCTTTTGTAGAAGTTAGCGATCGCATTAGCAAAACTCAGACTGTCTGCATCATTGAAGCAATGAAGTTGATGAATGAAATTGAAGCAGAAGTTTCTGGACAAGTTATGGAAATTGCGGTAGAAAATGGAGAACCAGTAGAATATGGTCAAACTTTAATGTGGATTAATCCCGATTAATAGACTTGATGTCTTCTTTCTGGTTAATCTCAGTTGGTTGAAGTAGTAAAGAATAGAATTCTCCTGCAAGATTTCTTTTTGCAGGATGTTAATTATGGCTAGAGCAAAACCCTTTCTCAAAAAAATATGGAATTGCTTTTAATTCTTCTGTCAGGATTATTCTCTATTGTTTCTCCTGGTGGGTTAGTTCTCGATATTCTAGCTGGTAATCTACTCAATTCTGAAGTCGAAAAAGTAGAACAGTTGATAACTAGGGTAGACAACACTCCTAGTTACCAGGTAGCTACAGGTAAGTTGGATAAAATCAGAATTGCTAGTCGAGGAGTAAGCATCGGTTCTCTACTAAAAATTGATACCCTAGAATTGGAAACAGACTCCATAGATATTAATTTAAGTAACTTAAAAACAACTAATCTTGAAGAAATTAGAAAATCACTCCGTAAACCTCTACAAGGAGCGGTGCGGTTAATAGTTACAGAAGCAAATCTTAACCAAACTTTACAATCTGCTGAAGTCCAAACGCAACTACAACAAGGATTGAATCGATTAATTAGACAAAAAACTGGTTCTTCAGCATTCAGTTATCAATTACTCAATCCTCACTTAGAATTTCTAGAGGATAATATTCTTAAACTAGAATTTAAGCTAAAACGTCTAGAAGGCAGGCGTTCTCGCTTTCAGGAATTGGCAATGACTCTAGAATGTGAAATCAAAGTAATTGAGGGGACAAAAATTGAATTAGTTAAACTAAGAGGAACAGTTAATGACCGTCCTATATCCGATCGCCTATTGCAAGGTTTTGCCCAAGGAATTAGCGATCGTTTAAATTTTACTAATTTGGAACAAAACAGAACTTTTGTTCGGCTTTTACAATTAGAGATAAATAACAATCAGATTGAGCTAGCTGCTTTTGTACGGATAAACCAAGAAAAGGCAAAAATTTAGATTCAAAATTATTTTGATAACTTTGGCTGCTTTCTCTTGATTAGGAGAACTATTATGCAAAATAACAAACAAAATCATCGCTTTTCTATTCCTCTTGTAGCTGGAATAATTGTAGCTATTGTGGCTCTTGGAGGTGGAACAGCTTGGTGGGCAAAATATTCCTTAGAACAAGCTAATAAACCTATAGATTCACAATCTTCTCCTACTACTCCACCACAAGTAAAACAACCATTACCTCAACCAACTACAGAACAAAAACAAGTAGAAATTTGTTGGCTAAATCCTACGGGCAATAAAGTTGAGTTGGTTACTAAAACTGTTACTGTGGAAAAATCAGTACCAACAGATCAGATCTTAAAAATTGCTTTAGAAAATTTATTGGCTGGCACACCAGAAGAAGCTTACACCACAACTATTCCCACAGGAACAAAATTATTAGATCTTAATGTAGATCGAGAAGGAATTCATCTAAATCTTTCTCAGCAATTTGTTGAGGGTGGTGGTAGTACTTCTATGACTGGTCGTTTAGCTCAAGTGCTTTATACAGCTACTAGTTTAAACCCCGATAGTAACGTTTGGATTAATGTCGAAGGGAAACCATTGGATAATTTGGGTGGGGAAGGATTAATACTCAATCTACCGATAACCCGCAGTGATTTTGAAGCTAATTTTACTTTGTAAAACAATTAATCTTGACTTGGCTAACTTGATTTTGAATTTGTATGAGATACTTGGCTAACAAGACGATCGAAATACCAATTTAATAAAGGTGTGAGTAAACTATGCCATCTATGTAAAATGTTCATTTCCCACCCAGGAGCGATCGCAAAAATTTTTTGTTCTATTCCCCGCACAATAGTTTGCGCCACTCTTTCTGCTGTCCAAGTTTGAGCAGAGGCAGTGATTTTTTTCGTTTCTAAAGGTTTAGTTTTATTCTCCTGAACTAATTGAGGAGTATCTGTATCAGGAGGATAGACGATGGAAACTCTAATACCTTTGGGTTGTAGTTCTCCTCTAAGAGACTCTGCTAATCCTCTGAGGGCAAATTTAGAAGGACTATAGGCACTATAACCATATAAACCAATTAACCCAGCTCCAGAAGAAATCAAGACAATATGACTTTTTTGTTTGCTTTCCATAGCTGGTAATACTGCTCTGACGCTATACAAAGACCCAAAATAATTAACTGCCATAGTTCGTTCAAATATTTCTAGGGGTATTTCGGCAAAATATCCAGGATAAGCCATACCCGCAGACGTAATTAACAGATCGGGATTGCCTATTTGCTCGATCGCGGTACGGATAGCTAACTCATTTTCAGGTTGGTTAGCTACATCAGCAACTAAAGCGAGTACTTGCTGGTTAGAGTTTGCCCTGACTGCTTCAATTTCTTGTTTGGCTAAATCTAACTTAGTGCGCTCGCGAGCAATGATAGATATATTTGCTCCTTGTTGGGCTAGTAATTTGGCTGTAGCTTTACCAATGCCACTAGAACCACCAGTAATAATAGCGTGTTGATTAAGAAATTTCATATTTGTTGATAGCTGATAGCTTATTATTGATTGTTATCGGGGCAAAAAAATATCGGTCTACTAGACCGACTAAACTTAAATTAATAGTTTTTACCCTTGCTGTAAGTTAGCTACAAGCTAATGGCTAAGAGCTAATAGCTAAATCAAATCTTCTACACAGTAGTAATATCCTTCTCTTTTATTGCTAATAATTCATCAATTTTCTTAGTATACTGGTCAGTAATTTTTTGAATATCATCTTGTAAAGAACGGGATTCATCTTCAGAGATTTCGCTATTTTTCTCTTGTTTACGCACAGAATCGATCGCGTCACGACGGATATTACGAAGACCTACTTTTCCTTCTTCTGCTAGTTTACCTGCCATTTTTACTAGCTGTTGACGGCGTTCACTAGTAAGGGGTGGAATATTTAAACGGATCGTTTCACCATTATTAT
>JBFRWE010000420.1:0-24256 GCA_051439345.1 Xenococcaceae cyanobacterium | reverse complement strand
TCAACTATTTATTAATAGAATCCCTGCAAAAATTTGATTATTATTACAATGGTGATTTTAAAGTAGAATGCCCCACAGGTTCCGGTAATACGATGAATCTTTGGGAAGTAGCTTCAGAAATAGAACGACGTTTAATTAGTATCTTTTTACCGAATGAAAACGGGAAAAGACCAATTTATGGGGATTTTACTAAGCTTCAAACTGATGAAAATTGGCGGGATTTACTCACATTCAATGAGTATTTTCACGGTGATAATGGTGCAGGTTTAGGTGCATCTCATCAGACTGGTTGGACTGGTTTGGTAGCGAAGTTAATTATGCAAAGAAGTGAGTATGGAAATCGGTAATTTTTCTATCTCGCGCAGAGACGCAAAGACGCAGAAGAAGATCGAGAGATGAAAAAAGAGATATCATATTTTAGAAATACTGTTGGTAATCCAAAAATATTACTATTTTTTTCGTAACCATAAATTTCCCATTACGCACGTCTAAATGTAATACGTAAAAATACAGAATTTTTGGCGATCGCTATGTCTCAGTCAGCTTTAACTCAGATAAAATAACTCTAATATAGCCTTTCTCAAATAGGTGAGATACAAAATTTTCCACACTCCGAACTCCGAATTCCGGACTTGTCCTAACCTGCGATCTAGCTATGATAGATAATTCATCATAAGATTTGTGTGATGACAACTCAAAGTAATGTTATTGTTAGCGATCCAGATATCATGGGTGGAACACCTGTATTTAAAGGAAGTCGCGTACCGATTAAAAGTTTAATTGATTATTTAGAAGCAGGAGATTCATTAGACACATTTCTCGATCATTTTCCTAGTGTGACTAAACAAGATGCTATATCTGTCCTGGAATTAGCTAAAGAAATGCTAATTGCTTATGCGAATTCTGCTTGATCAGTAAGTTCCCAAGCCTTTAAAACAAGAATTTGTCGATCTCGATCTTAAAACAATCTGTCAAGTAGGGGAGAGTGCGATCGCTTTTTTACTCAACTTCACTATTCGGATATTACTACCATCGACAGAGTCAAGCTTTCTTAAAATTTATTTACAATGTATGTAAATCAAAGAAATAATAGTTAATAATTATGGATAGATTAGAAAACAGCCTTTCTATCGAGCAAGAATTGAATCACAGAATATTTAGCGATCGCGTGCAAGAATTATCCCGTGAAGATGCTCAAAACTTATTAATACAGATGCACAAACAGATGATGTATAAAGACAATCTCTACAAAGAATTGTTTTTAAGTCAGGGAAGAGATTTTGTTGATACTCTATTGGGAGTAAAGAAAAGTTGAATCAATTTATAAAGGAGTTGGGTTGAGATTAGCGATTGTTTCTCAGCTAGTAACTATGATTAGAGGGAAAATTGAGTTGATTTCTCAAATTAATATCGGTTCTACTTTCATCGTGACAATTTCCCTCAATCTCCAGAAATAAGTATTTTAAGAATTTTGATAGAGACCGCAAATATCCTGATGTTCTACTTGATGTTCAGAGCAATTAGTAACTATTTCTAAACGCACCTTGGTATTAGCTGCTGAAGAAAGATGAGCAAGGGCTTCTAATAACTCTTGGGCTGTTGACAAATCGAAAAAACTGCTTTTAGTGATATGTAAACTGTTATTATCGTTTAATTCTTCATATTTAAAACCGCCAATTTTCCCTTCTCCAATTACAACCTCGGTTAATTTTTCAGGATCTTTACCAATTCTTTCTACGATTAATTTTTCTCGTCTAAGAGGTACTTGGACTATTCGAGTTTCAACCTGTTTACGAACAATAACTTCACCGACTTTCTGGCGATGTTTAGTAACCTCTAACTGTTCTTCTAGTAGAGGGATTTGATCAACTTCTGGTTCAGTAGATTGTTCCTTGTAGTTATTATGAGCAGGATTCATCTCACAATCATTATACAAAGGGTACTCTTGTAGTGCTTTTTTTAAATGTACAGGTACGGATTGATAAAGAGGTAGATTTTCTATTTCCTGATAGGATAGATTGCTAAAAACTAATTTATTAGCTAAGTCTATTTTACAGATATCCTGATACTCTAATCTACGTAAGCTAATTTTATCGTCGATTTCTGTTATATTAATTAATAAATTTAGTTCATTATTAGCATCATAATAAACGTCTCTAACTTCTGCTCTAGATATTCCCTGGCGATCGATAATTTGATAGGAAATTAATTCTCGATTTAACCTGGATAGTTGAGATTTTAGATGATCGCTAGTGACGCAGTCATTTTTGCTGAAAGTCATTATTGAAATAATATGGGTCAATAAGTTAGGCAACCATGCAGAAACGAAAAGGATTTATAGCTCCTACATGGTAGAGTAGCAATCAAAGAAAAATGATTACTCATTATGTTTATAGGTCGCGATTAACTACGACTTCCCCTTCGGTTTCTACTTGTAATTCTTCACGACTAACAGTTTCTTCAGCAGATACAATTTCTCGGTCTACTTCTTTACGAACACTAACTTCCTCTCTAACAAAAGCCTTTTTCTCAATATCGGCTGATTCTTCGTAAACTTCTAATCTTGCCACTTCGCCATTGTTGAAACTAACTTCTCCTGGAGCAACTTCTCTCACATCAGTGGGATTACTGCGTTCGATGACAACTCTTTCTTTTGCGATAGGAACAGAAACATTAGCTGTTTCAGTTTCTACTCTTTTGCCTAATGTGACTGTACCAGCGCGGAAACGCTCTTTGTTAGCTATAAGACGTTCTTCGTAAAGTTTAAAACTTTGACGACCATCGGTTTCTTGATAGGCGTATAAATTGGGTTCTTGGTCATAGCTATAAGAATCACTACTATAGCTTTGAGAACCTTCAGCGTAAGCACCATTATTTTTTTCGTATTCTACGCCTCTATAAACCATTCTGACTTTTTCTTCGTAGTCATAATCAATGGTCATATTTTCGTCATACTCAGGTAAGTTTTCTGCTTGCTCTTTAGTTAAACCACTAGCATATACTCTATTGTCATTATAGTCGATGCTAGCTCTACCAACTGGCAACAGCACTTTTTTACCAAAGATCCAAAAACCAGTATCGATAACTAAATAGCGAAAACGACCCGTTTCATCAACAATGATGTCATAAACTGAACCAATTTTGTCATTAGCATAGTCATAAACGGAAAAGTTTTTGATCTCATCGCCATTGAAAAGATCTTCTTTATAGTTAGGATATAAGTCAGCAATTTTTACTAATGCCATAATTAAGGATTCCTTTTTATTTCGATTTATTATCTTTAGGTTATTGCTTATGTAAACTAGTTACATCTAACTTATGAAGTAGATATAAAGAAGAATATATATAGCTAGAGATACAAACTTGGTTGGTAGTCGATCGATACTTTTTGAATAAGCTTCTTTATCGATCGAGGCTAACTGAAATTTAAGACTTGGACTGTTGATTCATCAGATGTTCTTCGACAAAGTTAGTATAAATTTCTCCATTCAAAAATGCAGGGGTTTCTAGAATCTTCTGATGGAAACCGATAGTTGTAGGTATTCCTGTAATAGCACATTCTCGTAAAGCTCTCTTCATTCGTTTAATCGCTGTTTCACGGTTTTCTCCCCAAACAATTAACTTACCAATGAGAGAGTCGTAATAAGGTGGTATTTCGTAGTCTGTGTAGACGTGGGAGTCCATTCTTACCCCTGGCCCTCCTGGGGGTAAATACGCGCTAATTCTACCAGGATGAGGACGAAAATTATGCTCGGGGTCTTCTGCATTAATGCGACATTCGATCGCATGACCTTTTAATTCTACTTGTTTCTGGTTGAGAGATAGTTTCTCTCCCTGAGCAACCCGTATTTGCTCGGCAATTAGATCTAATCCTGTCACCATCTCAGTCACAGGATGCTCGACTTGAATACGAGTATTCATTTCCATAAAATAGAAATTACCCGATTTATCTACTAGAAATTCTACTGTACCCGCACCAACATAATTAATTGATTTAGCAGCTTTAACCGCAGCATCTCCCATTTTGGCTCTCAACCTAGGAGTAAGCACTGCACTAGGAGCTTCCTCTAATAATTTTTGATGACGACGTTGAATAGAACAATCTCTTTCTCCTAGATGGATAGCATTTCCGTGACTATCAGCTAAAATCTGAAACTCGATATGACGGGGACGTTCAATAAATTTTTCGAGATACACTCCCGCATTACCAAAAGCTGCTTCTGCTTCTCCTTGGGCTGCTTGAAACAATCTAGTTAGCTCGCTTTCATTCCTCACTAACCGCATTCCTCGTCCACCGCCACCTGCTGTGGCTTTGATCATCACAGGATAACCAATGTTTCTGGCTGTAGCGATCGCTTCTTCTTCATCTCTAAGTAAACCCTGGCTACCTGGAACTGTGGGAACTCCTGCTTTTTGCATGGTTTTTTTAGCTGTGGATTTATCCCCCATCGCCAAAATTGCTTCTTTAGTTGGTCCAATAAAAGCGATTTGGTGATCTTTACAGATTTCGGCGAAACGAGCATTTTCGGCGAGAAACCCGTAGCCTGGATGAATTGCTTCGGCGTTACGAGTTAAAGCAGCAGCAATAATATTAGGAATATTGAGATAACTTTTGCTACTAGGAGGTGGACCAATACAAACGCTTTCATCTGCTAGCTGGACATGGAGAGCTTGACGATCGATCGTTGAATGGACTGCCACAGTAGCAATTCCCATCTCTGCGCAAGTGTGCAAAATCCGCAGAGCAATTTCCCCTCGATTGGCAATTAAAATTTTGGTAAATCCCATCTTTTAGCTATGTAATTGAATTCACATTTAAGTAGCATAAATTTTTTCTGTCTCCTAAGAAAGAGGAGGTTCTGAGCGATCGCTCAAATCTGAAGCTGGGCGATCGCTACTCCAAGCCCACCAAACAGTATTACATTTACACCAGTAAAATTCCTGCCATTTCCGACGATTGTTACCAAAGGAAACAGGAGCGCGACGATTCAGCCAGACTTCTTGAGCTTCTGCTGCGCTAGCTTTACAGTTAGGACAAGCAAAATTAACAGCATGAGTACCTTTGTTTGTCCATTCGGGAGGATTTAAGGCAAAAGCATCCATATAAATGTTATCTAGTCAAAGTAAATTAAGTGTAGTTTACTCTCGATCGTGTTTGTCGATCGTATTTATCAAAAGCTATAAGTTTTGATTTCTAAAAGTTAGACAAGTTAACTTTCTACTCCTAATCTTTACTAACCGTTTTATGATAGTGTAGATATCTATGTTTTGCTTCTGATACTACAGAGAATATGTGCGCCGAAAGAACCTTACCCAAATTTGATACAACTTCTGTCAAGATTAGCAAAGAAGAAGGACTAATACTATACGAAGATATGGTTTTAGGACGCTTGTTTGAAGATAAGTGTGCTGAAATGTACTATCGGGGTAGAATGTTTGGCTTTGTCCATCTCTACAACGGTCAAGAAGCCGTTTCTACTGGGGTGATTAAATCTATGCGGTCTGGTGAAGACTATGTCTGTAGTACTTATCGAGATCATGTTCATGCCCTCAGTGCGGGTGTTCCCCCAACAGAAGTAATGGCGGAGTTATTTGGTAAGGCGACTGGCTGTAGTAAAGGTCGGGGTGGTTCGATGCATATGTTCTCTTCAGAGCATAATCTCTTGGGGGGATATGCCTTTGTGGCTGAAGGAATTCCCGTGGCTACAGGGGCAGCTTTTCAAACTAGGTATCGAAGAGACGCTTTGAAAGACGAAAGTGCCGATCAGGTAACAGCTTGCTTTTTTGGGGATGGTGCTAGTAACAATGGTCAGTTTTTTGAATGTTTAAATATGGCTGCTTTATGGAAGCTACCAATTATTTATGTCGTAGAAAATAACAAGTGGGCAATTGGTATGGCCCATCATAGAGCCACTTCTCAACCAGAAATCTTTAAGAAAGCCAGTGTTTTTGGTATGCCTGGCTATGAAGTAGATGGTATGGATGTATTGGCAGTTCGAGCTGTAGCGCAAGAAGCAGTTGCTCGCGCCCGTGCTGGTGAAGGGCCAACATTAATTGAAGCTCTTACCTATCGTTTCCGAGGACATTCTCTTGCCGATCCTGATGAGTTGCGATCGCCTGAAGAAAAACAATTCTGGGGAGAAAGAGACCCTATAATCAAATTTGCTACTTATCTAACTAAACAAAATTTGGCTACCAAAGAAGAATTAAAAGAAATTGATAACAAGATCCAAACTAAGATCGATGAGGCTGTGGAGTTTGCCGAATCTAGCCCAGAACCAGATCCTAGTGAATTACGTCGTTATGTTTTTGCAGAAGATTAATAATAGCTAATAGCTATTGGTTATTCGCTATTAGCTATTGGCTTCTTTAGTCGATATAACCCACTAAAGTTGCAAAATCGTCAATTTCGTTAGAAGCAACGGGACGATTGCCCATAATGTAACCATCACTAACCTTAAGAGTACTAACGGCAATAGGACGGTGGCCAGAAACAGTCAGAGTACTGCTAATTTTCATTTCGCCTTTGACTATTGGACGAGCAGCACCTACAGAAGAGTAGGTACTGACTATCTCTAGGTGGCTAGGTTCAACGGGTCGGTTATTAGGTAGTAGAGTCTTTTGTTGAACAGACAACGCCAAGGCTTCTCTGCCTTTATTCTCGTTAGATTCTACTGCTTGTTCTTCTACGTTCTCTTCTTTTGAATGATTGCCATTAGCTTCTAAATTTTCAACTGTCATTGGATAGTCTCCTCTGCTTGAATAAAGTTTAAATGTTTTTACGGATTTGCCGATCTCGCGGAATTATTAATCTTCTACTTTTATTTTCTCTTAATAATTGCTTTTATTGTGCCATTCTAAAGTTTCGACGGCAAGAGTAAAGCGTTAGTTAATGAGTTTATTTTGTCCTATCGAGAATAATTGCTGATATTGACGTAAAATCTGGTTTTTATTAGCCAAATTACGCCTTTGACCGATCAAGGTTTTATCTAACAGTTGTTTAATCTCTTGTTCCTGAATTAGCTGTTGTTCTAAGTTTATTTTTTCTATTCTCGAAGAGATATGTATTTTTCTTTCTAATCTGCGTACTTTTTGTTTTTGTAGAGCAAGTTCTTCTTCTTGCTCTCTGACTAATTGTGTAAAGTTTACTAAATCTTGTTCTAAATGAGAAATTACGACTAATAGTTTGTCCAAAGAAACATTACTAAGATCGGTTAAATTCATTTGCCTATGTAAATTTTGTTTCCTTGACTCTCTAGCCATACGAGAAACAGCTTGCCATAGCTCTTCTTCTGGTTGTTCTACGACCCTAAATGGTCTACTAGTATCGTGCTTAACTTCCAGAGCATGATAATAGTATTTGTTGGGTTCAGCTTTAGAACTTACACCATTAATGATGATACCTAAAACATTTTGTCCTGATTGAGCAAGAATCTCTTTGGCAAATTGAGCTTTGTTTTGATCTACTTGTCTCGGCTTGACGACTAGCAATACTCCATCTGCCAGACGACCAAGAATAGGTGCATCCGCAGTTAAATCTAGAGAAGGAGTATCGATCAGAACTAGATCGTAACGAAGAGAGAGATAGTCGAGTAGAGAACCCATTCTGTGAGAGTCTAACAGTGTTGCTGGATTAACAGGAACAGTTCCTGCGGTAATTACATCGAGATTAAGAGATACTTCTTTAATGGCTAATCTAGGATCGAGTTGTTCACTAATAATATTACTCAAGCCAAAATTGTTATCAATTTCCCAAATTTGATGTTGGCTAGGATGATGCAAATCGCCGTCTATTAAAAGAACACGATGCCCGACTTGAGCCATAGCAGCAGCCAAGTTAGCAGCTACCGTAGATTTTCCTTCACCACTGGCAGAACTAGTAATTACTATGGTTTTGAGATTCTGATCGGAACTAAGAAATTCTAAATTAGACTGTAACATCCGATAAGATTCGCCCACAGAGGAAGAAGGATAATCTAAGACTATCTGTTGAGGAAGTAAAGGAGGGGCATTTTGTTCTACCAGACTAACTATTTCTGATTCTTCTACTGCTGGAATAATGCCCAACCAATTATAACCAAAGAGATTTTTAGCTTCATCAACAGTTTTGATTGATTTATCTGTTGCTTCTAGAACATAGATAGTGGCAGCAGCAGCCAAAGAAGCAAGTAAACTAGAGGCTAAATAGTTAAGAGCACGATAGGGAATAGGTTCTGCGGGAGGATGAGCCTGAGTAACTATCTGAAAATTACCAATATTTTGATTTTCCGCAATTCTTACTTCTTGTAGTTTTTGTAGTAGAAGAGAATAGGTGGTTTGAGCAATTTCTAGCTCTCTGTGTAAAGCATGAAGCTTTTGCTCTATTTGAGGCAAAGTAACTATAGTTTGTTTGTACTTAGCTTGTACTTGGGATAATTCAGCAATTTTAGCTTTTAAACCTTTATTCGTAGTTTCTAACTGTAATAACTCTCTAGCTAATTCTTGTTGTAGTTCTCCTCCTGAGTGTTGATTAAATAGATATATTCCCTTTTTCCCTGCTAACTGTTGTATCTTTCTTGAGCGTTTTGCTTTGAGAGAAGCTAGTTGTTGCTTTGATGCGATAATTTGAGGACTAGCATCAGTAAAACGGTCTCTCTCTATTGCCAACTGAGATTCCAATTGTTGGATTTGTTCGCTGAGTTGCCCGATTGCTCTATTTTGACTAAGAGTAGCTAGAGTTACTGCTTGTTCTGAAGTTATACCTAATTTTCTCTCTATAGCTTGAGATTGACGATTAGTATTAACTATCTCTGACTGAATATCTGTAATTTGTTGTTCCAGGTTATTAAACTGTGCCATTATCTGTGCAGTTTCATTTTCTAGAGCAACAATCTGATTGTCTTCCTGAAATTTACGAACTGCTAATTCAGCTTGTGCTAAGGTTTCTTTGGCTTGAGGTAGTTGTTTTTCAATAAATTCACGAGTGGCAACTATTTCAGCACGATTCGCTAATAAATGTTGTTTTAAAAAAACCGACATTACAGTATTAACTGCTTCTGCTGCTTTGGCTGGGTTTCGATCTTGATAAGAAATAGATAGTAATTCAGTTCCTAATAGGTTACTAATAGTTAAATTTTCTAAAAATTGTTTGGGCTTAAGAAAATTTCCTTGTTCATCCTGCCAGTTTAGCTGATTTAAAGTTTCTTCAACTATAGGTTGGGAACGAATAATTTCTATTTCTGTATCAATGGGATGATTTTTTGAGGTATAGTCATTATTTTTTTTAGGACTTATTTCAGAATCGATAATTGAAGCAGCAGTGTCTATATTTTTATATTGTAATTTTCCCGTGGCTGAATATATGGGTTTTTTGAGATTAGTAGCTACTATTCCTACCGTAAGAAAAGACAAAAATACTGTAGTTGCAGGAAACCAACGCCGTTGTAAAATCAGCCATGCTAATCCTAATCCTTGTAAAGAAAGCTTTGATGATTCCATATTTTTTGTATTTATAAAAAGTTTAAAATTTCTTTATAGAAAAAATATATTTTTTCTATCCTTTAAAAATAATTTTTTGAACAATAAAACAAACTCAATATTTACCGATCATAGAATAAGGATATTGATTTTTCAATTGAATCTAGAGCAGTTTTCAATAACTTTATAAATACTATATTTATAATTAGTTGAATTTAAGCAAATGAAATTGCTAGAGAGTTATCAACTCTAGGTATTTCAGGAGAACCTATTTATTTACCTGAAAAAATACCTGAATTTTTCCCCTGGTACTAACCAGGGTATCTCCGCATAATACTAACAAATACCGCTCGTTACAATTTTCTGGAGAACAACCTCTGATCGATCAAACAATTGGTAGTCCTCAAACGAGATTGTTTCTGCTGAAAATCCTCAGCCTACTAATTATCAAGCTGAAAAACGCGCAAAAACCAGTGGAGAAATACATGAAAATAGTTAAGGATTACATTTCTGAATTACAACAAATTGATGCCTATCCCGATCGATATACTGTTGTTTCCAAGGAAGGAAACTTAATGGCGGTTAAGGAGAACAATGGTGACAGAGTAATTAAAGCTATTAGTTTTTGTTCCAACGATATCCTTGGTCTTAGCCAATCTGAGGCTGTCAAACAAGCAGCAATTAATGCCATCTATCAATACGGAACTTCCAATAGTGGTTGCTCTTTATTGAATGGCAGAATTGAGTTACATCAAGATTTAGAGCAAGAGATTTCCTTACTCAAAAATTTGCCCTATACACATTTATTTCTGAATGCTTGGATGGCAATGAAAGGATTTATGGAATCTTTTTGTCACTTAGCCATGAAAATACCTGGATTTGAGTATAGTCAAGAGACTCTGATTTTAACCGATCTTCACAATCATGGTTGTATTACTGCCTCTATTACAGATGTAAGTGGCGGGAAGATTTCTGGGCAAATTTTTAGCCGAAGCCCTCAAGTTCGTTATTTAGCTTATCGTCATTGTGATCCACAAAGTTTATCAGATAGACTGAAAAAACACGCTAAGAGTTCAGACCGAATAGTTGTTGTCTCCGATGCCGTTTTTTCTATGGAAGGAAATATTGCTCCTTTACCTGAGATAGTTAAAGTCTTGGAAAACTATGAAAATTCGGTCTTGCTCATGGATGAAGCCCATTCTTCTGGGGCTCTTGGAGCTTCGGGGGGAGGAATTTATGAACATTTTAATCTTTCTCCTCAATCACTTCTAGAGTGTGGAATTCATCCTATAATCATGACCACTTTCTCCAAATTTGCTGCTTCAGCTGGTGCAGCGATTAGTTGCTTCACCTCAGAAATGATCGACCTCTTAAACGTATCTCGTCCCTCAGCGGGAACTATCTCAATTCCTCCCAGCACTACAGCAGCAGCATTAGAAAGTATTCGCCAACTACGTCAAAACTCCCAGTTGACTACTAAATTGACTAAGAATTCTCATTATTTACGAACATTTTTGAAAACACAAGGATTTGACACGGCAGGAGAGACCCATATTCTTCCTGTCTATTTACCCCCATCAATATCTCCGAAAAAATTTGCGCAAAAATTGTTGCACGAATATGGGTTTTGGGTATCTCCAGTGTGGTACGTTTCTAAGCCTTGTCTGAGAATTGTCGCTAACGTACTACACACTCAGGTGGAGATGGACAGACTCGTAACTAGTATGAAGAAAGTCCGAGATGAACTCGCTCGACCTGACTCACTAATTGCCAACAACTTTGAGCAATACTCTGAAAATATTGTTTTGTGATTGTTCTCATGATTGCTGTCTAAAAAATTAGATAATCGCAGAGTTATTCTATCTTGAAAATCTTTTTGCGACACAACCTTTAAATTTAAACCGCCACAAACTAAAATTCACAAGAAGTAAGCATCATGGCTAAGAATCTTCATGCTCATTGGCTCAAAATCGTCGCTCAAATTGTCCGAGATTTATTCAATCAGGGTTTAATTCAACATTTCACCGACGATGAATCCCTCAATGGTCGGCTCATTTCACTCAACTCTCGTAACCATGTTAACTTTGGCTCCTGTAGTTATTTAGGGTTAGAACAACATCGAGATCTCGTTGAAGGAGTAATTCAAGCTGTCAGGGAGTACGGGACGCAATTTTCTTCTTCTCGGACTTATGTTGCTGTCGGACTTTATCAACAACTAGAAACCTTATTACAAGAAATCTTTGCTCGACCCGTTTTAGTCACAGCCAGCACTACTTTAGGACATTTATCAGCCTTACCCACCTTGATTGGAGATAATGACTGTATTATTCTCGATCATCAAGTTCATTCTAGTGTGCAAATGGCTGCACAAGTTCCTAAAGCCCGTGGTGTTCATGTTGAGGTGATTCGCCATAACCAGATGGAGCAACTTGAAGAAACCATCAAAAAAATTAAAAACAAATACGATAAAATTTGGTATTTAGCCGATGGCATTTATTCCATGTATGGAGACGTTGCTCCTTTACCAGAATTAGTACATTTATTAGACACCTACGAGCAGCTTTACTTGTATATTGATGATGCTCATGGGATGAGTTGGACTGGAAAACAAGGTAGGGGTTATGTGCGTAGTCAAATTGAACATCACCCGAAAATGGTATTAGCTATTTCCTTAAACAAATCCTTTGCTAGTGCAGGAGGTGCATTAGTTTTTCCCAATCAAACTTTTGCCAATCAAGTAAAAAACTGTGGGAGTACCATGATCTTTTCTGGTCCGATTCAACCGCCGATGCTGGGAAGCGCGATCGCCTCAGCGAAACTCCACTTATCTGAGAGCATTGAAACTTATCAAAACGAGTTAGCCGAACTCATTGATTACACCAATCAGAAAATAGTTGAATTAAATTTACCTCAAGTGGAAATCAACAACAATCCCATCTTTTTTATTCCTGTGGGTTTACTAAAACCAACTCAAAGTTTAGCAGGAAAAGTAATTAAAGATGGCTTCTTTGTTAATTGTGCTTGCTTTCCAGCAACTCCCATGAACCGAGGAGGAATACGCTTTACCATTACTCGTCATATTCTCAAAAGTGATATCGCTCAGCTTCTGGAGAGAATTGCTTACCATTATCCTTTAGTTTTAAAAGAGTATGGTTTCACACAACAGGATGTAGCCAAAAACTTTAATATCCCTGAATTTGAAGTTCAGCAAACAAAACTAAAATTGCTTACAGTTGCTCCTCAAGCTCATTCTGAGCCTCAACTCAAGGTCCAATTCACTCGTAACCTGGCAGAAATTAACGCCGAGGAATGGGATAATTTATTTGCGACCAAAGGAAACTTCACTTACTCCAGTATTCAGTTATTCGAACATATTTTTAGCTCGAAAGAGAATCAACCAGAAAATCAATGGGATTTCTTCTATTTTATCGTGCGAGATGAACATAAAAACATTGTCTTAGCCACATTTTATAGTTGTGCCAAAATCAAAGAAGATATGTTTTCATCTGCTGCAGTCTCCCAAAAAGTTGAAGCCATTCGCAAGAGCGATCCTGACTATCTCACCACCAAAGCAGTCATACTAGGATGTCTCATTGCCAAAGGGGAACCTCTTTACCTCGATCGACAACATCTCCACTGGAAACAAGCACTCCGTTTACTCGTTGACCAAATTTCAATAACTGTTAAAGAATATCAAGCTTCTCAGGTACTCTTAAGAGACTTCCCCATGAACGATGATGAAGAACTGAAAAACACTATGTTTGAGCTTGGCTTCGTGCAGTATCCCTTACTAGATGTTTGTGTAATGCACAATCTATCTTGGCAAACCCGTGAAGAGTATATCAAAAGATTGGGGCGCAAATATCGCTACAACGTGAAAAAAGAAATTCTGGCTTATGAATCTCAGTTTAAAGTTGTTGTAGATTCTCCTATGTCAGACACCGAAATCCGCCACAGTTATGAACTATATTGCCAAGTTCATCAAAAAGCCTACGAATTAAACGTTTATCGTCTCCCGTTTGCCTTTTTTGAAGCAATTTGCCACCATCCTGACTACGATGTAATGCGACTTTATCTCCAAGACGATCTCTTATCCTTGGCTGAGGAAAAACCAGTAGCGGTTATGTTCAGCTTTGTCAATGAAGGGGTCTATTCCGCTTTAATTGTAGGGTTGGAGTATGAATACTTAACATCCCACAACATTTATAAACAAATTCTCTATCAAACTGTTCAACGGGCGCGACAACTAGAATGTAATACCTTAGATTTAGCTTATACAGCAGTTCTGGAAAAGAAAAAAGTCGGTGCCAGACCCTATCCCATGTGTGCTTATGTCCAGTCTCTCGATCGTTACAATCAAGCGGTACTTGAGTCCATTGGGGGTCAAACCGAGAGCTGACTTTTCACGGACTCTTTTTTTTAAGCGATCGCTCCTAAACCAACGATTTGACCAGGCTTATTAGAACTCTTGCCAAAATATTTTGTGGTATGATGAGAGGCTTTACTTTTTTATCGATCGAGTATGATTTATTTAGATATAAGCCTATTAAACTATGCAGATTAAAGAAATTCCAGTCAACAAAATTCGTCGCCCTTTACCAAGACAAACAGATCGAGATAAAGTTCATAGATTAGCTCGCTCGATCGCGGAAGAAGGTTTACATGAGCCGATTGATGTCTTAGAAGTGGAAGGGCAATATTATGGTTTTTCTGGCTGTCATCGCTATGAAGCCCATCAGCTTTTAGGAAAAGAAACTATTAAATGTCGGATACGTAAAGCCCCTCTTTCTGTCTTAAAGGCGCACATCGCGTAGTTACTTCGCTTTTAATAAATTAAAAAATTTTGTCTTATCGATATAGAAATCGGCATCGCAGGTTTGGCTTCTGAAGCTCATTTAATTGCTGGTATTTATAATCATGAATTAGCCTAATAATCGCGGTTTTAACATCAAATCAATTCCAATTTTTCAGTAACTTGCAGAATTTTATCCTTTATAGAGAAGTTTTAACTGTTAATCAAACCTAATTAGCTTAAAAACTAGTAATAAAAACAGATAAAAATAACCCTACACTCAGTAGCAATCCACTAAAAAAGTGGAGATGAACTGCAATAAATTTACAATTCTTAACTTTATTGGGCTGATCGTGATACTGCTTGACGTGATTGCTCAATTGGTAAGCGAAAGGAAGACTAGCAAATATTATAAGGGTAAGCCAAGATAGATAGTTCAAAAGTACTATAATAAAAGTCACAGCATAAATACTACCAGTCAACCAGTTTAAGACAGTTGCCCCTCCAGCTGTACCCAAACGAACAATGGGCGATCGCTTTCCCGCGGCAAGATCATCTTCTACTTGGTGGAAATGGGAACAAAATAGGATGATCGAAGTACTGATCCCAATAATGAGCGAAGTAATTAAAGCTGATAAAGAAAAAGATTGAGCTTGAGAGTAATAAGCTGCTGAGACTGCACCAGGACCAAAAGCAAAAAAACAAATTATTTCTCCCAATCCTAAATAGCCTAAACGGAAAGGTGGTCCTTGATAACTATAGCCCAAAGCACAACACAAGCTTACTATACCTATTACTGTCCAGTCTTTTTGCCAGCAACAAATAGCGATAATTCCTAAAATACCGAAAAAAAGACACAAATTACTCAACCAGAAAACCAAAGCTCTATTACCTGTCAGATTTACAACCGAATGAGCCTTATTAATATCAATACCTGTATCTGAATCAAAAACATCATTACTGAGATTTAACCAAGCAATAATCAGAATAGCTGCCCCTAAAAAAGTAAAAAATATTTGGGGATTAAAGATCTGAGTTTGAGCAAAAGCTACAGCTGTACCTACCGCGATCGGAATAACCGCCACACTATACATAGGTGGTTTGATCGCAGCGAGCCAAAGTTGCCGATTTTCTTCCTTAATTAGCTTAGTAGTCATTAGATAGATATATTTTGTTGTCGAGCTTACTGGACAAGAGGTTAGCAGCCTTGAGTGGTCTCCCCATTCCGCAGTAATTAGAGACTATTTTGTACCCTAACAGGTCTTAAACAATTGTGTTGACATTGTTTCATGAAAGTTTATGATACTGAAGATGGTTCATTTTTTCGGTAAATTTCTGATAGGCTGGACAATAGTGTGTTGAGCTTGGACTACTCTTCCAGTTTTCTTTAATCTAATTGCTTGTTGCCGTTAGGAATATTTTTGGGAATGACTTATAATCAATATTACCTATTTTGGCTTAGTAGAAACTAATTAAAAAGTAATTTTTAAACACATTCTATACTTCTGTTAGCTTTCTTTTAGCATGACACAATCAAAAATATCCATGCCCGTCATCTTTCAGACAAATGATTTTATTCAACATACTAGAGAATTAAAGTCTAATTTCGATCATCAGGAACAATTTCAGGTAACAGATAAAACTAGAATTATCAGTTTTTCTCAGAAGATTCCCTTGATCGATCCCCTGGCTTTTTTACAGCAATTTGCTCAGCCAAATTCTCTTCATTTTTACTGGGAAAATCCTGCTAAACAGGAGGCTATTGCTGCTTGTGGAGTCACCAAAAAAATTACTGTTAAGTCGATAGACCGATTTACTATAGCCCAAGATTTTATTCAAACTTGTTTGAAACAAACTATCAGGAAAGGTGACAATAACCAGACTGGTTCTGGACCTTATATTTTTTGTAGTTTTACTTTTTTTCCTGAAGGCAATAAAAGTTATTCCCCTTTTCCAGCAGCAACAATTTTCTTACCTCGTTTTCAAGTAGTTAAGAAAAATAAAAGCTGCATTTTCATTGTTAATTTGCCCGTTAATAATAATGAAAAAACTCAAACTGTAACTGAAGAAATAAGGCAAAAAATAGCTGTATTTGATTGGTCAAATCAAGAAAAAATCAAGATAGATCTAAATTTAGGTAACAAATTTCAAAAAAGTAATAACTCACCAAAAGATAATCCCAACTATTTTAAGTCAGTAGTTACTTCGGCATTGAACTCGATCGCTATAGACGAGTTTAGCAAAATTGTCATTGCTCACACCACTGATGTCCATTCTCCAGTTCCTTTTCGGATAATTGAATCTCTTAATAATTTACGCCAACGCCACCCAGACTGCTACATTTTTTCTACTAGTAATGGTAAGGGACAGAATTTTATCGGTGCTAGCCCCGAACGCTTAATTAGCATCCAAAACCAACAATTAGTAACCGATGCCTTAGCAGGTTCTGCCCCTAGAGGTAAAACAACGGCGGAAGATGTCCAGTTAGCTAATTTGCTGTTGAAGAGTCGCAAAGAAAAACGAGAGCATCAAGCAGTTAGTGATTTCTTACTAAAACGCTTACGTCAACTAGATTTAAAACCACAACAACTACCACTACAGTTATTACAATTATCTAATATTCAGCATTTATGGACACCAATTTATGCTCACTTACCTAAGGATATCGATCCCCTAGACATTGTTGCTCATTTACATCCTACTCCTGCGGTTGCTGGTGTATCTACAGAAATTGCTTGTGAACGAATTCGTTGTTATGAAAAATTCGATCGCTCTTTATATGCTGCGCCTTTAGGCTGGGTAGATCATCAAAGTAATTGTGAATTTATTGTGGGAATCCGTTCAGCTTTAATTGATGGCGATCGCGCTAGATTGTATGCTGGAGCAGGGATTGTTTCTGGTTCTAATCCTGATAAGGAATTTGCCGAAATTCAACTCAAATTACAATCTTTACTCAAAGCGTTAGTTTAATGCTTGACTTTCGCAATATTAACACTCTGTGGGGATCGGTTTTAGTCGAAACTTTTCATCGTCTAGGATTAACTACAGCTATTATTTGTCCTGGTTCTCGCTCTACTCCTTTAACTGTTGCTTTTGCCCAACATTCTAATATTGAGACGATTCCCATTCTCGATGAACGTTCTGCTGCTTTTTTTGCTTTGGGTATAGGCAAAAAACTTGGTAAACCAGCGGTGTTAGTTTGTACTTCGGGTACGGCAGGAGCTAATTTTTACCCTGCGGTTATAGAAGCTAAAGAAAGTCGTGTACCTTTAATCATTTTAACTGCCGATCGCCCCCCTCAATTACGCCATTGTCATGCAGGACAAACCATCGATCAACTCAAACTCTATGGCAATTATCCTAACTGGCAAGTAGAATTAGCTTTACCAGTTGCAGATTTAGCGATGCTGTGCTACCTCAGGCAAAATATTATTCATGCTTGGGAGCGAGCATCCTTTCCCATCAGAGGAGTTGTTCATCTCAATTTACCTTTTGATGAACCTCTTGCCCCCACAATTCAACCAGAAATAGCAGATTTTAAAGCCAAATTGACTATACAAGAATTTTTTAGCCATATTTCTCCACCTATTGTAGGGGCGGTTCGCCCTTCGGGTTCGACAGTTTGCTCAACGGGGGAAACCCCCCTTCGGGTTCAGCACTTTGCTCAAGTCGGGGAACCCGCCCAACGCAAGTGCTTCACCGCAACGCAACTGTCTCACGAACCGCCCCTACACCTCGATATTAATCAATGGAGATCGAGACAAAAAGGAATCATTATCGCTGGTTTAGCCCAACCAGACGAACCAGAAACCTATTGTCAGGCGATCGCTAATCTTGGTCAAACTCTACAATTTCCTGTGTTAGCAGAAGCTCTTTCTCCGCTCAGAAACTATGCCTCCCTCAATCCCTATCTCGTTTCTACCTACGATTTAATTCTCAGGAATACTTCCTTAGACGAACAGTTAACCCCAGAAATAGTAATTCAAATTGGTGAACTACCTACCAGTAAAGAGTTACGCTCGTGGTTGAGTAAAATCCAAGCTCAACGATGGATTATTGAACCAACTTCAGAAAACTTTGATTCTCTCCATAGCAATACTATTCATTTACGATTTTCTGTAGAGGAATTATCTGCTTATTCAGCCAAGGAATTCTTAATCAATAACTCTTCAACAAATTATTTAAAACAATGGCTTAAAGCAGAAAATAGTGTAATTAAAGCTGTTAGAAATACGATGGATTCTTTGTCATTTTTATATGAAGGCAAAACTGCTTGGTTACTATCTCAGTACTTACCTCCGAACACACCCTTATTTATTGCCAATAGTATGTCAGTACGCAATGCCGAGTTTTTTTGGCAACCCAATGATAGTCAAGTAATTCCTTATTTTAATCGTGGGGCTAATGGAATAGATGGTACTTTGTCTACTGCCTTGGGTATAGCTCATCGCCACCAGAGTGCAGTGCTATTAACTGGAGACTTGGCTTTCCTCCACGATACTAATGGTTGTTTAATTAACAATCATTTTCAGGGACATTTAACTATTATTCTGATCAATAATAATGGTGGTGGCATTTTTGAAATCCTTCCTATCGCTCAGTTCGATCCCCCCTTTGAGGATTACTTTGCTACTCCTCAGTCAATTAATTTTGAAAAATTATGTGCTACCCATAAAATTGCATATCAACTCATTAAGAATTGGCAACAGCTTCAGCAATTAATTAATCCTTTGCCCCAACAAGGAATTAGACTGTTAGAGTTACAAACTAATCGAAAATTAGATACTCTTTGGTTAAAAGATAATTTGCCTAAATTTGCTGAAAATATTATCTAAAAATTGCAACCACGAGAAATAGACTGAATAATACTCCAAAAAATAGATGATTTAGAGAGAAAAAACTGTTAAGCTAATCAAATGATCATTAAAGTTTAATTGCCAAATTAAAGCTCTTCACAAGGTGTTGAAGGTTGATAATACAAAATTAGGTATTTATGGGAAGCGAAAGGATTACTTTACTATCCAGTCGAGAAATAGATAAAATGCGTCGTGCAGGAAGTTTAGCTGCCAAACTCCTAGATCATTTGGAACCAATGGTGAAACCAGGAGTAAGTACCCTAGAAATAAATGATGAAGCTGAAAAATGGACGCAAGCCCATGGTGCAGTTAGTGCGCCCTTAGGCTATGGACCTAAAAACAATCCTTTTCCTAAATCTCTTTGTACTAGCGTGAATGAAGTAGTTTGCCACGGTATTCCCAATGCTAAACAGATTCTGCAATCAGGAGATATTATTAATATTGATGTAACCCCCATCTTAGATGGTTATCATGGTGATACATCGAGAACTTTTTTTGTTGGTACTCCTTCTCCGACCGCTAAAAAACTGGTAGAAGTAACCAAGGAATGTTTATATCGGGGCATTGCTGCAGTTAAGCCAGGCAATAGAATAGGTGATATTGGTGCTGCTATCCAAGAATATGCTGAAGCAAACGGTTTTTCTGTAGTTAGAGATTTTGTTGGGCATGGTGTAAGCCATATTTTTCATACTGCGCCCCAAATTCCTCACTATGGTAGATTGGGCAAAGGCAAAAAGCTCAAACCTGGCATGGTATTTACCATTGAACCAATGATTAACGAAGGAACTTGGGAAGCTGTAATCTTAGAGGATGGTTGGACAGCAATTACCAAAGATGGGAAGCTTTCTGCTCAATTTGAGCATACGATCGCGGTAACTAAAGATGGTGTTCAAATTTTAACCTTACCAGATTAGCCGTAGGGGCGTTCCCTGGAACACCCCTACATCTATATTGGTTTAATTCGCTTACCCACATGTTCTGAACGGCGGACATTAAAACAACACCAATCTTGTCTTTTCCATAAAGCAGCAACAGTCCAGCCTTGCCCCTCTACTATATCGGCGATCGCCTGTGCTTGGTCAAGAAGTACTCCACTCAATATTGCCCAACTATCTTCATGAGTAAAGAGATCGAAGAGGGGAAACAAATCGATAACAGTTTCTGCCAAAATATTACAAATAACCCCATCAAAAGCCTGACGTCCCGATTCCTCTATTAACTCCTCGATGCTACCGTGAGTAATTACTAAACGCTGGCGGTCTATTTGATTAAGTTGACAATTACTACGACTAGCTTTTACTGCCAGGGGATCGGTATCTACTGCATATACTTTTTTAGCACCCAAGAGAACTGAGCCTATAGAGAGAATACCAGAACCACAGCCAATATCTGCAATGGTTTTAGCTTCTGCATTTTCGTATAAACGCATTTCTAAAGATTCTAGACACAGTTGAGTCGTCGGATGAGAACCTGTTCCAAAAGCTGTTCCTGGATCTAGACGCAGTATTAGTCTTTCCTCCTCTGTTGGCATTTCTAGCCAAGCAGGATAAACCAAAAAGCGATCGCCTATTTCTGTTGGTTGCCAATATTGTTTCCAACTACTTGCCCAATCTTCTTCATCAATCAAATGCCATTGAATTTGAGGAGATGAAGCTTCCATTAAAATCGCATCTTGATTCAACCACAAAGATAAAGCTGCTAAATCGAGCAACTGTATTGCAATTTCAGGAATATAAGCTTTGATCAAAGGACAATTTTCCTTGATCTGGGTAGCCGTTCCCGAACAACCAAACTTTTCTAGTCGCCAGAAAACAGATTCTTCGAGAACTGGATCACAGAATACAACTATTTCCCACCAGCGATTGGACATTGTTTACTTCCAATTAAGAGTTAATCTGATGCTATTTATGAGAGCTTAACTGTATAAGCATCCCGAATGCCAGCAACTTTGGTAATTTCGTTTAAGATTCCCTCTGGAAGAGGATCGTCTAGACTAAGTACCATTACTGCATCGCCCCGAACAATTTTGCGACCTACTTGCATACTAGCGATATTGACATTATAGCTACCTAATAATGACCCAATTTTGCCAATAATGCCAGGCATATCTCGGTGAAGAGTAAATAGCATATATTCACTAGGAGGAACATTGATGGGAAATTCATCTAAATTGGTAATTCTAATTTCTCCATTACCAAGTAATGCGCCCGTAACAGAGTGTGTTCCGTTAGCACCCTTAGCTTCTACATGTAATGAACCACCAGAGTAATCACGAATGGAAGTATCTTTAGTCTCAATAACCCGAATACCCCTTTCTTTGGCTTCAATGCTGGCATTGACATAGTTAACTCGCTCTCTCAAAGCTTGAGAAAGCAGACCTTTTAATGCCCCAACAACTATGGGTTGGCTATTATTACTGGCTAATTCTCCCTGCAAGCGAATATTTAACTGTTCAATTCTGCCTCCAGCTACTTGAGCTACCATAGTTCCCAAAGTTTCTGCTAGCTGAAGATAAGGTCTGAGTTTTTCCATGACATCGGGATTTAAGCCAGGAATATTTACTGCCGATCGCGCTGGTAAACCTAAGAGAACATCCCTAATTTGTTCGGCTACATCTACTGCTACATTTACTTGTGCTTCTGCCGTAGATGCTCCTAAATGGGGAGTAAGTACTAAATTAGAACCTAGTTCGGTTAAAGGAGACTCTCCCAATGGTTCATTAGCAAAAACATCTAAAGCTGCACCAGAAATTTTACCTTCAGCGAGCGCGGAAGCTAAAGCTGATTCATCGATAATGCCACCACGAGCGCAGTTAATAATTCTGGTAGTAGGCTTCATTTTGGCTAGAGCCTCAGCATCGATCAGATTAGCAGTCTCTGGTGTTTTGGGAATATGGAGAGTTATATAATCTGATTCGCTAAATAATAAATCTAAATCTACTAAACGACAACCAAGTTGATCTGCTCTTTCGGTAGAGATAAAGGGATCGTAGGCGAGTATTTTCATACCCATCGATCGCGCTACTGTTGCTACATGAGAGCCAATTTTGCCCAAACCAAGTACTCCTAAGGTTTTTTTATAGACTTCTGAGCCCATAAAACGCTTACGTTCCCATTTGCCCTGTTTGAGAGATTGATTGGCATCAGGAATTTGACGAGATAAAGATAACATCATCGCTAAAGCATGTTCTGCTGCTGCGATCGTATTGCCTTCTGGAGAATTGACTACTACGATCCCCTGACGAGTTGCTGCGGGAACATCTATATTATCTACTCCCACACCAGCACGACCAATAATCTTTAATTGAGTACCAGCTTCAATAACTTCTTTAGTTACTTTAGTACCAGAACGAAGCATTAAAGCATCGTAATTGGGAATAATTTTAACTAACTCTTCTGGTGGTAGACCAGTTTTAACATCTACTTGAGCAACTTGAGAAAGTACATCAATCCCACTTTGGTCAATTGAATCAGATACAAGAACCTTTGCCATAATTATCTAGTAATTTAATCGCTGTGTTTAATTTGTTCAGTTTTGCTTGAGAAGTCAGGACTAAATAGTAAGTGACAGCCAGATTGCCAATAATAACAGTGTTAAACCGTCTAGCTCAAGTTTTGCTGTAAGTTAAGTCCCGTGGGTTTCCAAAAATACGAAAATATTTGTCCGCAGTAGCCTATTGTAATGGCAAAGGTAGCAGTCCTCATTTAATTGAGTAAAATATTTCCAATTTCTCCCTAGTTGAATTACTAAAATTATGAAGGGTTGAGTAGTCACTCAACAATTAAATTAAGATAATATTACGAAATCTACAGTAGCTCTAGCCAAATTAAGCATTCCTAGTAGAGGTGCAATAAATAGCAAATTATCTGTTTAAATCTTTTTAAACCTCCTTATATCTGCTAAAATACTCAGATATAAGGAGGTTAATCATGAAATATGTTACCCCAAGAAAAGCCTCCGAATACCTTGGAGTCTCAATTAGTACCCTTAGAAGGTGGGACTCTGAAGGCAAAATCAAATCAATTAGAACACCAGGAGGGCAAAGAAGATTCTGCATCGAAGAGTACGAAGCAGCGAATCTTAAACCCACTGTCCTCTATGCAAGAGTCTCTAACCCTGGACAAAAAGATGACCTTGAGCGACAAGTTAAATTTCTATGCTCAAAATACCCAGAAGGGGAATTGGTGCAAGAAGTTGGCTCAGGACTCAATTTTAAACGGCGAAAATTCCTCACTATATTGGAACGAATATACCAAAAGGATCTCGGAAAGCTTGTCATTGCCTATTCAGACAGACTTGTTAGATTTGGATTCCCGCTCGTTGAGTGGATCTGCAAACAAGGTGAATGTGAACTCGTGGTTCTCAATGAGCGTAAATTATCTCCAGATATTGAACTCGTTGAAGATATCTTGTCCATCCTCCACTGTTTCTCTTCTAGGCTATACGGACTTAGAAAATACAAATCTCAAGTTAAAAAGAGCATACAAGAAAAGGAATCGGAACCAGACGAAAAAGTTGACGCCCAACAGTGTCAAGAAAATCAGGGTCTATCCTTGTAAACAGCTGCATCGTATTTGGAAGCGATGGTTAGCAGCTTATCGCTGGGTCTACAATTGGGCAATGGCTCAACTTAAAAATGGCTGTGAAGATAGGGTTTATTCTTTACAAAAAGAGGCGAGAAATATCAACAGACCTGATTGGGTTAAAGAGTTGCCTGGACATCAGTTGCAAGAAGCAGTTGCTGATGCAGTAGATGCTTATTGGCAGGCAAGAAACAATGGCGGCGAAGGAAAGTTTAAATCTTGTCGTGCCTATTCCCAAGTAATTAAATTTAAAGTAGGCAATTATAAAAAAGGCACTTGGTATTCTCGATTAACCAAAAACCTGACCTTCACCAGTAAGCAGTCATTGCCAACCGAATCAATTTATGGAACTCAATTAGTTTATCAAAAAGGAAAATGGTATGGATGCTTCCCTGAATTCAAGCCTATTGAAGCCACTACTGAATCAAGGGTCATTGCTTTAGATCCAGGGGTTAGAACTTTTGTTACTGGCTACGATGGAGAAATAATCTTAGAAGTGGGCCAGAAAGATATCTCTCTCTTATACACATCTCCCAGCCCACGAGACCCAACACGCCATCTCGTATAAC
>JBFRWE010000419.1:0-6833 GCA_051439345.1 Xenococcaceae cyanobacterium | reverse complement strand
TTTTTTCATAGATTTCTACTTCATATCCTGCTTGACGCAAAGATATGCCTGTAGCTAATCCTGCCATTCCCGAACCAATTATTACTGCTTTTATTCCGTACATTTAGTTTAGTAGTTAGTAGTTAGTCGTTAGTCGTTAGTAGTTAATGGTTACTGATACATTTACGCGACGCAATACAGGTAATTACTGGACAACGCAGCGATAGCGACACCATCATTACTGACAGTGAAGGAGGTATCCCTCAAAGCTCTGAGCATAAAGCCCAAAGCACCATTCCAATCTCGCGGTAATTTATGACCGCAGGATGGACATTGGAAAACCTTAGAACCGCCCAAGGTTGTGTGGATATTTCCACACTTAGTACAAGTTTTCGATGTGTAAGCTTCACTTCCCTCAATTAAATGCGTGCCAGTCAATTCAGCTTTATTGGCTAATATTTGAGAAAAACGATAGTGCGCCCATCCTAAGATTGCTCTAACTGTTTTAGAGCGTATTTTCCTTGAAGACTTGGCAACCATTTGGGAAGTCTCAAATGTCGGTAAGAAAATTACTTTGTAGTTACAAGTTAGATAGTGAGCTATTTGCTTATGAGCTTCATCTATCAAATTGCGAATTTTATTCCTCATCCTTTGTGCAGCTTTTCTCATGCACTGACGTTTACGACCTCTAGTCTGAGAAATACGACTCATCAAATCGTCTAAATGCTGACACAGTCTAGTTATGCGACCAATATCTCTCTTGCCAAACTCAAGAAATCTATGTCCGTCAAACCCTGTCTGAAAACATCTGACACCAGGGTCTAGAGCGATAATGCCATCGCTATTATTAATACAGGTGTTTCCTGGCTTGGGGAAAGTAGCAAACCATCTTCCTTTACACCAGGTTAACCCAGTAGCATAGGGGCAATCTTCGGGAATCGGTTCTGATGCTAGGAACTCTAAATCTTTGGTTAGTCTCGGATACCAACGTCCTTGACTAAAATTAGAATTATTAAACTTAATAGTTTGACGATATTCACGACAACTGCGAAACTTGGCATTTTTGCTTGCTTTATATGCTTGGTGAGCATCAAAAATTGCATTTTGTCTGATATGGCAAGGACTTTGCTTGACCCATTCGGGTAAGTCCGACTGCATAATCATGTTTCTCAGTTTACGCTTGCCGATTAATTTACCGTTATTTTTGAGCCAAGCCATTGCCTGATTAAAGACATATCGACAAGCAGCAAGCCATAATCGCCACATTTTATTTAGTTCGGGATTGGGGTAAATCCGAATCTTGTCGCATCTGAGTTTTATACTTCCTGAGTCCGTACAGTCTGGATGAGAAGCAATGTAATATGGCGAGGAGATCTTCAACCATTTCTTGTTCTGGACTAAGGTTTGTCTCATTGAGAACCACGAGTTCGCACCCGTTTTGTTCGCAGAGCCATTGAAACAAGTCAAATCCGAATCTTGCCAGTCTGTCTTTGTGAGCGACGATAAGACGGCTGACAGTTCCCGACATGATTCGTCCCAATATGGCAAGCAGCTTTTTCCTTTTAAAGTTGAGTCCCCCGCCAATTTCGGCAACGACTTCTGCTTCTGGGTACTTTGAGCTAACAGCGATAACTTGTCTTTCAAGGTCTGGTTGCTGCGCTCTGGAACTGACTCGACAATAGATGATATCGACTCGGTCTGAAACAAACTTAGCTGTATAACCTTGAATGTTGTAGCGTCTTTGTCCTGATGGGGTTTTGATTGCTTGGATTTTGCCTTCTTCTTCCCATCGTCGCAATGTTCGCTCGTTGACTCCAAGGGTTTGTGCTGCCTTTTTTGGCGTGACATATTGTGCAATAAGCTTGTCCTAACTCCGATGCCAATTATTATACATTAATGTACCGCGTTGTCCAGCAAAACTTCAATTAAGTCGCGACTCTCTATCTAAATTAAAACTTGCTAAACAATAGCAGGATTATATAAGGCTAAAGGCGATCGCAACAAATGGATAACTTAATCCGCTCTAAAGAGGCGAACAAATGTTCGCCATTAAAATTACCTCATTTAGGCGACTTGTTCTAAAGAAGCTAAAGGATCGGAAATAGAATCAGAAGGAGCTTCAAATTCCCCTGTAATTACATATTCCAATCTTAGTTTGAGCCAAGTAATGAACTGAGAATTAGTAGAAATAACTGCTGCTGCTGGTTGGGGACATTTAGCTTTAATCTCAGTAAATTCTGGTGCTTCTAAAAAAGCAGGTTGCTTGACTAACCAAAAATCAATCTCTTTATTTTGTTCTTGATAATTACGTACTCTTTCTTGTAGTACTTCATCAAAAGGTTCTTCTTCTAGTAAAAATTTTTGACTGGCTAAAACGTAATAGTATTTTTGCATTTTTTAAATTCGTTGTTAGTTATTAGTTGTTAGGGGCTTTCCTGCCGTTCGCCCGTACTAGTTAGTTGTTAGGTTAATTTATCTCCTGACTTCTAATTTGTGACTTGACTAAAATTGTCCTTTCATCGCTAACTTCATTTCTCTTACTGCTCTTTCCATACCTACTAATACGGCTCTACTGATAATAGTATGACCGATATTTAATTCTTCCATACCAGGGATACAAGCAACAGGGTAGACATTTACATAAGTTAAACCATGACCTGCATTAACTCGTAAACCATCTTTGATCGCCTGTTCTGTACCTTGGGTTAAAATAACTAATTCTTCCTGTCTGCTAGCTTCGTCTTTGGCTTCTGCGTATTTTCCCGTATGGAGTTCGATAAATTTAGCACCTGTTTTGGCAGCAGCTTCAATTTGGGCTTTTTCTGCATCAATAAACCAACTTACAGGAATTCCCCCACCTTGTAGTTTCTGTACTACTTCTGAAAAGCGATCGAAATTAGAGACAATATCAATTCCACCTTCTGTGGTTACTTCTTCTCGTTTTTCTGGTACTAGGGTTACGTAATCTGGTTTAATATCTAAAGCGATCGCTACCATTTCTGCTGTAGGTGCCATTTCTAGATTGAGATGAGTCCTTACAGTTTGGCGTAATAAGCGTACATCTCGGTCTTGAATATGACGGCGATCTTCTCTTAAATGTACGGTAATACCATCTGCACCAGCTAACTCTGCTAATACTGCTGCTGCTACAGGATCGGGTTCTACTGTCCGCCTTGCTTGGCGAATAGTGGCTACATGATCTATATTTACTCCCAGGCTTAACAACTTTACCTCTTCAGTGTTTGAGTTAAGTTTCAGTCCTTTATCCTATCATTGCCGAGGTAAGAAGTAACAAGTTATTAAGGTGAAGTACTTTAGTTGTTAGTTGTTAGTAGGGGCGCAAGGCTTGCGCCCAGTTAGTCGTTAGTAGCAAGTATTGATTTCTAATAACTGGATAAAAGAACAGATCTTCTCTCGATCGATCTTGTGGTTCGGTACGATCTTTGAACCGATTTTCTTTTACCGCTCGAAGCAAACTCAGAAGTTAGAGATAGTCTTAAATAGACTTAAAGTAATCCATCAATAAACAAAAAATGGGTAAAGCTCTATTACTCTACCCATCGCAATTAATTATTAAATTGAACTAAATTTTTAGTCAAAACTTACTTTTTGACGATTTACTTGTTTCCATCCGCGCTTGAGTCCAAAGCCAGCACCTACTAGTAATAGACCCAAACCAGGAGAAAATTCAAAAGGAACAGAAGCAGAAGAAGTTGCAGGACTCAGCGAAATGCCGTAACTAAAACTACTAGAACCAGTAGCAGTGAAGGAGTCCAAGGTACTGAAGTCAACTGGAGGAGTATCACTACCCCAATTAGTTCCATCTCCATCTACAGCAGTAGTGTCAAACTCACCAATACCTAAATAGTAAGTACCAGCAGTCAAAGAAGTATTAATAGTTGATTCACCAGCAAAGCTGACACCATCATCATCTGCCGTAACCCCTGCACCTGTTGCATCAAATAGAAATAATTCAGTATCGTTTCCTCCTGCTAAACCCCCAGTAGAAGCAGTAAAAGTTGCATTACTACCCAGGAAAAATTGATATAAGTCTACATCTCCTGCGGTTATATTACCGTTAATTTGGTCGATCGCTCCTCCTATATTTTGAGCCGTACCTAAAGTTTGTCCCGCATCTCCCGACTCATTAAATGTCAATGCCTGAGCAAATTGTGCGGTTAAAATGCTAATACATCCTGCTATTACCCCACTAAATAAAATCTTAGTGCAATTTGAGATATTTCTTAATAATAGGGGGGTAGAAATACTTTTATTTGAGTTAGCTACGCAATACTTCATAGAGATACCTTTTTCTAAGTTTGTTCGCTAGTAAAATTGCTTGACGTCAAAACCATATCCAATATATCCTCTCAATATTTATCTTGAAAGCGATATAAACACCGAATTTATTTTAATTAAAGCTAAAAGCTAACAGCTAAAAACTAACAGCTAACACATCCGATATTTTTGATTTATGCCGTAGATCTATTCAAAGCCCAAGCTAAAAAACGTTCCGTATAATATAGAGCAAGCTGATTGCTAATTCCAGGAAATATGGCATCAAAAGCGTGTTCTGCCCAGGGAATTGCTAGCAAAATAGCCTGATTATTATTTGCGTGTAGTTTACCTTGTAGTTTTTCGCCAAATTTCTTTTGCACTACGCGATCGCGAACCCCATAAACTAGTAAAGTAGGGGGCAGATTTGGTCTGGGATAATTAATAGGAGAAGCTTGTCGATAGATTTCGGGCAATTCTTCTGGTGTTCCCCCTAAAAAATCTCGTAAAATGCTTATCGTATCGAGGGGATTGGGAACGGGTGGATTATAATATCCTTCTGTTAGATCGACAGCACCATAGTAACTAATTACCGCTTTAAAAGGAATCCCATCGGGTTGATATGCAGCTAAAGTAGCTAAATGACCGCCAGCCGATCGACCCATAATTGCCATCTTATTAGTATCGACTTCTAAAACATCTGCATTAGTTTGAATATAGTTTAAGGCTGTCTGGACATCTTCAAGCTGAGTGGGAAACTTATATTTAGGTGAGTGGCGATAGTCAATAGTAATAACTGAATAACCTCGATCTGCCATGTAGCAGCTAAATTGTTCATTATTGTCAGGACTACCACTTCTCCAACCCCCACCATAAATGACTACTAATGTTGGGTACTTTCCTTGAGTTAAGGGATGATAGGTGTTTAATTTAAGTTCGACTTCGTCGGGACTTGCAAAAACAATTCCTCTCTGGATACGTACTTTTGGTTGGGGAATGCCTCGAAAAACATCTTTCAAAACAAATGGTTTAGGGCGCATTTTAGCTTGTAAAGATTCGGGAATATTTTTGAGATAGTCTTTTCCTAAAACTCTGACCATCTCCGTAGCAAATCGGGCATTGGTAGCGGGTAATTTAATTAACGGTATTAAACTCAAAAGTAAACCAAATACACTACAAACTAAAGCGAGATTAAACAACCAACCTTTAGGCAGTAAAATAATAGTCAGCAAAAGCGCGATCGCATTAACTAGAAACAACCAAGGACTAATTTCTGGCGCACCTACTGCTAAAGGGAAGAGAGTATAAGTAGGTGCAGGGATAATAATCCAAATACTGAGAAAAAATCCTCCAAGACTTAGAAGCAAAGGAATCAGCCATAAAAACTGAAAAATAACCGAGAAGTTTGATTGAAACATTACATCTTCTTTCCTGCTTCAGTAGAGTTGTCATTCTCATTTTTTTTATCGGTTATTTGAATCAGGATTGCCCCCAGTCCACCAACAAGAAATACTGGGATTAACAATCCAGACAAAATTGTAGTTTTTTTCGCCCAAGACAAATTCTCAAATTTAGTCACAATTAGTTAATGATAAATAGTAAAAGAGCGAGATTCAATAAAATGGCAAACCTTAAAAATAAAGTAGCATTAGTTACAGGCGCAACGAGGGGTATTGGGAAAGGCATTGCCATCGGTTTGGGAGAAGCTGGTGCAACTGTTTATATTACTGGTCGTAGTCTCGATCGCCCCCCCGATCGAAGTCAAGTTTCAGGCAGTCTCCAAGAAACTAAATTAGCTGTGGAAGAAGCTGGCGGTATCTGTATTCCCGTGCAAGTAGATCATAGTGACGATGAGCAAATAAAGCTACTTTTTCAACGTATTCAAGAAGAACAACAAGGACAATTAGACTTGCTCGTTAATAATGTGTTTTCTGGGGTACAAGCAATTAGGGATGCTTATGGAAAACCATTCTGGCAATTCGATCCCAGTCTTTGGGATAAAATTAATCATATTGGTCTGCGGAGTCATTATGTTACCAGTGTTTTAGCTGCTCGGATGATGACTAAACGCAAACAAGGATTGATTTGTACTATTTCTTCTTGGGGTAGTATGTCTTATATTTTTGGTGTTGCCTATGGAGTGGGCAAAACAGCTTGCGATCGCTTGGCTGCGGATATGGCAGTAGAGTTAAAACCAGATAATGTTGCTTCGATTTCTTTATGGCCTGGCATTGTCGGTACAGAACATATTACTAACTTTGCCAAAGAAATGGATGAAAGCGATTCGAGAATGAATTTTGGGGATGGTTACAATTGGGAAACTCCCTTGTTAACGGGTAGAGTTATTGCTGCCCTTGCTGCCGAACCCCAGATTATGAATTACACGGGAAAAGTAGCTATTGTCGCCGAAATTGCTGCAAAATATAATATCATAGACGAAGATGGCAATACTCCTGTCTCATTGCGTTCTCTGCGTTTTTTACTTCCCTTTACTTTCCCCGCACTTAAAAAATATCTGTGGCTGATACCTAATATTAAAGTCCCTTGGCTCTTCTTACTCTGGGGAATTTTGCGCTCGC
>JBFRWE010000418.1:0-12303 GCA_051439345.1 Xenococcaceae cyanobacterium | reverse complement strand
AGAGTAATCGGTGAGTCTACATAAATAGTGGGTTCTTCCATCGTAAATTCAAGGTGATGAAATTTAAGCTTTTGAGAAATCTTTTCATTGGCTAATTCCAACAAACGTTTGCGTAATTGAAGTGAATTTTCTGAAGAACCCAAGATAAAAAAGGTGATCCTGGCACGAGAAGCAAGATTATTTTCTGAATCTACTAGAGTAACTTTGGTACTACCAGGATCGATACCAAATAGATCGTTAGTACTTTGTTTGACTACCTGCTCAATTAAAGACGACTCTTGATGATTTAACTGGCGATTAAAATCAAGATATAGTAAAACCATTACTTTTCTACCCCGACTAACATTTTCAATATCTAGATTAGCCATAGTCGAGTTAGGAATAATCATCAACGTTCCTTTCGCAGCAGTACGAATTTTTGTAGAACGTAAGCCAATAGATTCGACTCTGCCGAATAACCCACTAGGTAAACGAATATATTCTCCAGGAAGATAGGGACGATCTAAATATAAAACTACTGTACCTAATAATTGTTCTAGAGTTTTTTGAGCAGCAAAAGCGATCGCGAGTCCTCCAATACCCAAACTAGCTAACAATCCCACTAAATTGATCTGCTGACTTTGAGCAAAAGCCACTGCACCAATAAAACCAATCATAATATTGGCAATGGTTTCTAAGACTAATAACAGTTCATCTACTTCTCGTCCTAATTTATTAATTAAGTCAATGCCATAAACTAGTATAAATTGACGAAATAAGCGGGAAGCTAACCAAGCAATACTAATAATTACTGACAAGTCAACAAAAAATTGTAAAAACTTAAATAATCCCTGATATGACTGTAAGAAATTTAAGGATAGTCTAATTAAAATTAAGCTCCCAGCAATTCTAAATAAACTTCCCAAAGGAATCAGGAGATTTTCATAAATGCGAGTAAAGTTTTTCGGGGCAAATTGTCTGACTAATAAACTAATTAAAGTGGGCGTACTTCTTCCTAAAATTACTGATAGTAAAACAAAGAGGACAAATATACCTACTTGACTAGCAAATTTCATTATTGCTTGCTGGGTGGCAGGATCGATATTTAACCAGCTTACAAGCTTCAGAATATTCATTTATATAGTAATGGGTGAATCAATATTGATGGTTTTTTCTTCTAACTCAAAAGCAACTCCATATTTTTTAAGTTCTTTTGATAAGTTTTGTTTGGCAATATCTAGTAACTGTTGTCTTAATTCCATAGATAATTTACCAGAACCCAGAATAAAAAAGCTGATTTGTACTTGAGTATTCTTTAATTTTTTATTCTGAATAAGCTCAATAAATTTTACTTCTGTATTACGAAGATCGAGTCCAAAAATATCTTTAGTACTCTCAAATATAATCTGTCTAATAAAGGCTTGTTCAGATTCTGGTATAGCTTGGGAGAAAGTTATGTAAATTAAAGAAATAACTTTTTTAGCTCTGGTATAGTTTTCAATATTTACTTGAGTTAAAGAACTATTGGGGGCAATAATTACCGTTCCTTTACCTGAAGTTCTAATGCGAGTAGAGCGCAGACCAATAGATTCAATTTTACCAAAAGTGCCATCGGGTAAGCCGATATAATCATCCACAACAAAAGGGCGGTCTAAATAAAGAACAATACCGCCTAATAATTGTTCTAGGGTTTTTTGAGCAGCAAAAGCGATCGCCAATCCACCAATACCCAAACTAGCAAATAATCCGACTAAATTAATGTGATGAGTTTCAGCAAAAATTAAAACAAATACAAAAATAATTGCGGTATTAACTAGAAATTTACTGAGGATTAATAGTTCGCTATCAAATCGACCTCGATTTTTAACCGCAGCATCTAATAAATAAATATTATAAACTTGTTGAAAGATTTGATAGCCCAGTCGGCTTAATAAAATAACTACAGTAATTCCTAACGGTACTTCTATTGATTTTAGCCAAATTGATTTAGCTATACTCAACAGAATTAAATCGCTAATAATTAAAAGAGAAACTAAACCTATTTTACTGTAATAGGGAGGAATAATTGTTTGATAGACTTCTTGAATCTGAGGAGAAGAAAAAGTAGTAATTGCCCAACTAATTAGACGAGGAAGTAAAAAAAAACTAATAAGAAAAAGATACTGGTCAATACCAGTAGTGTCCACAAAGCTCCCGTATTAATAGTAATCGTTTCTGGCATCGAGTTAAATAGACTTGCTACGCAAATAATAATATATAGCAATTTTCATAGTTATGAGGCACTATCTTTTTTCTTTTTTCCCTTTCCTCTGCTTGCTCCGTCGATATGCCGAGGAAACCTCAGCATCGGCGGTGCGCTTTTCCCAAACACAACCAAGGTGTACCTCACAAGTACGAGAAACGCTTTGACTAACTTCGACAATTAAATCTCAGTCACGTTTAATTATCATAAGTTTTGCAACTAAGTCACAACAAAAGTCCCAAGCAATCATGACTGATTTGGATCAGCCCAAAGCAAAATTCGCATATCCCTAGTTCTTCTCGATTTCTATCTACAAAGAAATTGGAAGTCTCTACGGAGGTGCAAAGTGAATTCAATTTTGCTCTTAACTATAGGTAAAGAGATTTACTTTCAAGAAAACTTTGTCAAAATTCTGACAGATTGGGGTGTGACTGCTGGTGTCGCTAAAGCTATTTGGTTGCCAATTCCAATGATTTTAGTCATTGTTTTAGCTACATTACTAGCATTGGTAGCAACTTGGCTAGAACGTAAAATTTCCGCAGCAGCCCAACAAAGAATTGGTCCAGAATATATTGGACCTCAGGGAATACTCGTTCCTGTGGCAGATGTAGTTAAATTAGTGTTTAAGGAAACGACAATACCAAGACAAGCAGATAATTTACTGTTTACTTTGGGCCCTATATTGGTTATTGTTCCTATCTTTCTCTCTTTTTTAATTATTCCTTTTGGACAACAACTGATAATTAGTAATATTGGGATTGGCATTTTTCTCTGGATTGCTCTTTCCAGTATTGTTCCTATTGGTGCGCTAATGGCTGGCTATGCTTCTAATAATAAGTATTCCCTTCTGGGAGGATTGCGCTCGGCTGCCCAGTCAATTAGTTACGAAGTTCCCTTGGCTTTATCTGTTTTGGCAGTTGTGATGATGTCAGATAGTCTCAGTACTATAGATATTGTGGCGCAACAGTCTAGTCAAGGAATTTTAAGTTGGAATATCTGGCGACAACCTATTGGAGTAGTTATTTTCTGGATTGCTGCTTTAGCTGAAGCAGAACGTCTTCCTTTTGATTTGCCAGAAGCAGAAGAAGAACTGGTTGCAGGATATCAAACCGAGTACGGTGGCATTAGATTTATGCTATTTTATGGTAGTTCTTACCTTAATTTAGTTCTTTCGTCTTTAATCTTTGCTGTTCTTTACCTTGGTGGCTGGAGTTTTCCTGTACCTGTAGAGCTTGTAGCTAGTTGGTTTGGAGTAAGTGACACTGCGTTTTGGTTACAACCCATTGTCTTCAGCTTGGGTATGATCATGACTCTGTTTAAAGCTTATCTCATGATTTTTGTGGCAATTCTGCTGCGTTGGACAGTGCCTAGAGTTCGCATCGATCAGTTATTAAATTTAGGCTGGAAATTTCTTTTGCCTATTTCTTTGCTCAACTTGCTTTTAACTGCTCTATTTAAGCTAATGGTACCCATTCTTTTCGGTTGATACTAAGAGTTAATTACTTTTAGCTGGGCGGAAAGGTTGTAAAAAATTAATTAGAGGAGCGAGATTGCGGGATTGAACCCACAAACGTCCTTCTCCACTAAAACGACAAACTAAACCTTCTCCGCCAAAAATTCCTGTTTTTAAACTCTTGAAAGATAAACCACCAATCATTTCTACTTTGTAGTCTAAAGTATCCTCAAAAGCAACAATATAGCCTGTGTCTACGACATAATCACCAGCGAGCGGAATTTCCACAATTCCCCCATAAGAACTAAACCAAAAATCGCCTCTTCCTGTTGCTTTTAATAAAAATAAAGATTCTCCACTAAAAAAGCCTTTAAACCCTTGAAATTTAGTATCTATTTCTACTTCTGGACTACAAGCCACAAAACCAGAAGATTGAACCATTAAACTACATTCTTCATGGAGATAATAGTGCTGAACATCCCCAGGAACACCAGGAGATAGATAAAGTTGTCCTTTTCCTCCTTGGGCAGTAAATTCATTAATAAATAAAGACTCTCCCCCTAGCATCCTACCAATGCCCTTCATTAGTCCTCCCTTGATCTTAGATTTCATCTTGAGAGAAGAATCCATCGCTGCCATGGCAGAAGCTTCTACTAATACTGTCTGATTGGCTTTCAAATCCAAGATTAGAGAAGCATAGGCAGGAGAATGTTGTATTTGATAACTAATATCGTTTCTCATTATTGGTTATATAAAAATTGATGTAGGGGCGAACCGCCGTTCGCCCCTACGTTAACGAGGTGGTAACTTTGAACCGACTGTAAAACCGAATGAACCAGGATTATGGGTTTGACAGTAAACTTTTCCTTGTCCGCGAAAATGGCAGACAAATCCTTCTCCACCTAAAAATGCTCCGATCCAACTATTACCAGGTTTGGAAATACTAAAATCGAGACTTCTTTCAAAGGCAACAATATGTCCAGTATCAACTATGTATTCTCCATCTACTTCAATCTCGTAAATACCACCAAAAGAAGTAAGTAAAACAAGTCCGTAACCAGAAACAGTTAGCCAGAAAATGGATTCTCCAGAAAAGAGTGATTTCAGTCCCTGAAAACCAAGATCGATATCTACTGCTGAACTACAAGCAAGATAAGAAGTTGCTTGCACAACTAAATCTTGTCCCTTCATTTCATAGATTAATAAGTCGCCTAGTAATTTAGGTGCTAACCAGACTTGATTATTATCTGTAGGAGAACGAAAAACGCTTAAAAAGAGAGATTCTCCTGCTAACATTCGTTTTAGTCCTCCCATAATACCCCCTCCTTTTCCTCGTCTGAGGGTGGTACTGGCATTGATATTGCCACTCATGGCAATCATCGCTCCAGCTTGGGCAACTAATTCCTCTCCTGTATTGAGATTAACACGAGCGATCGCGCTATCGGGTTGATGTAAAAGTTCTATATTCATCGTATTTTGGGACGTAAAAATCCAACTAATCCACTGACACTACGAGACTGGAGATAAATATTTCCTCTCCCGGAAAGTCGATTCACAAAACCTTCTCCTGAAGTTACAGAACCAAGTAAACTGCCAGAAAGTCCAATTTTCATCCTTATTCCTGGTTCGTATGCCACTAAATGGCTGTTATCTACTACAAATTGCCCAGAAATACTTTTTTTAGTTATTCCACCATAAGCACCAAAGAAGACTTTTCCTCTTCCGCTTATTTTTAATTTAAATAATCCTTCTCCCGCAAACCAACTGGCAAAACCAGCCCAACTTACTCCCATTTTCACCCCTGGAGTATGGGCAATATATGCTCCTGGTTGAAAACAAATTTCTTGGCCTTGAAGATTGATTTCTTCAATATCCCCAATTACGGATTGAGTTAAAACTAGATTTAGTGACTGTCTGGTTTCGTTACTGAAAACATTAACAAATAAAGATTCGCCCCCAAAAAATTTCCGCATTAAAGCAGGGAAAAAACCACCAGAAAACTCAGTTTTCAGAGTTAATTTGCCATCCATACTAACCATAGCTCCTGCTTCAGCAGTAACTTTTTCTCCTGGTTCTAGAGTAATAAAGATAGCAGCAAAAGCTGGTTTATATTTTACTTCGCATTTCACAGGATTTATTAGCTCTGACTAACAGCTATCAATTTTCTCTACTAGTATGTCAATAATTTTCTTGATGTCTGTTTTATGTAAAGAAAAGTAATATAGAAGTCAATACTTCTCAAATAAGCTCTTTTATCGATCGAGTAAAGTTCAAGATGGGTTTAATTAGAGATAACTTTAGAACAGAGAGTGTCAAAACAATAATTGCTAACTATTTGACAGTTATTTTTGATACCTTTTCTTGAGCTAAATATTCTGCCAATTGTGTTTCAATTTGCTTTTTAACAATTTCACGATATTCGAGAAAATGTTCATTGTGAGCGCACATAGTTAAGTAATGTTCCCAGACTCCTGGATTTTCTTTGATAATAATGAATAAATGATGCCAAAATTTCCAACGAGTATCGCGTTTAATGCCTTGTCGCCAAATAACAATTGTTAAAGCTTTTAAATCTACAAAATTGGGCATTTTAAAAGGAGATTTTACGGGGTTATTTTTTAACTTCAAAAAACAGCGATAAACTCGATCTAAATAACGGTTTGGGTCATACAGTTTCCAAAAAGTTTCAATATATTCATTGGCAATATCTTCTATAGGACGAGTAGGGACAAAATTTAGTAAAGTAGTTTGATTAATGTCTTGCTTGTCACTTTTTAATAAACGTTCTTCTTTTTCAAGACGATGCCAAAGAGCAGTATTAGGAAGTGCTTGCAACATTCCGAACATAGCGGTAGGAATGGCTGCGTCTTCTACAAAATTGATAATGCGTTCACTAGCTCCCTTCTTTTCCCCATCAAAACCAACAATAAAACCAGCCATAGGACGTAATCCACTCCGAATAATTTTATCAACAGTATCAGTTAAAGAACTACGGATATTTTGAAATTTTTTAGTTAAAGTCAAGCTATCTTCATCAGGAGTTTCAATACCTAAAAATACTGCATCAAAATTACAATCTACCATTAAATCCATTAACTCTTGATCTGCTGCTAAATCTACTGAAGCTTCGGTATTAAAACGAAAAGGATATTGATGGTCATTTTGCCATTTTTTTAATTCTTTTAGTAATAATTTAACGTTGCGTTTATTACCAATAAAATTATCATCCACCATAAATACACCCCTGCGCCAACCTAATTCATAAAGAAAGTCTAATTCTTTTAATAATTGGGCTGGAGTTTTAGTACGTGGTTTACGACCATAGAGAATAATAATGTCACAAAATTCACATTGAAATGGACAACCTCTAGAAAATTGCACCGACATAGAATCATAAGCATTTAATTCTAATAAATCATAGCGAGGAATCGGCGTAGTAGTAACATCGGGTTTTTCTGTAGTGCGAATAATTCCTTTTTTTTCTCCTTTGGCCAAGGCTTCAACAAACAGCGGTAAGGTAATTTCTCCTTCATCTAAAACCAGAAAGTCTGCACCAGCATTTAAAGGTTCATCGGGTAGAGATGTCGCATAAGGACCCCCTACAGCAACTAATTTACCTCGTTGTTTAGCTGCTTGAATTTGGTCAAGTAAATCTTGTTTTTGTACAATCATGGCTGAAAAAATCACTATATCAGCCCATTCCCACTCTACTTCGGTGACAGCACGAATGTTACGATCTACTAGCTTGAATTCCCATTCTTGAGGCAAAATACCCGCTACGGTAATTAATCCTAAAGGAGGTAATAATACTTTGCGGTCAACTAATTCTAATATTTTGTCATAAGACCAAAACGTCTGAGGGAAGACAGGATAAACTAGTAATGCTCGCATAAGTATAAATACTTGTTAACAATGCCATCATTATAGCGATTTTGATTTATTTCTAACGGAACTTTCCCAATAGATCGTCACTATTTTCTTTTCTTAAAAAAGAGATTGTATTAGATAATTTTTTTCAAGTACATTTTAGACAAAATTAGATGAGGAGACTCTGCTACTAAAAGATTTTAATCATATCTGTATATTCTGTAATTAACTCATCATAAGTCAAGCTATCTTCTTCTGTTTGAGGACTCCAAAGTAATTCAAATTTCATTAGATAATCATCTCCCATAGAAGCTAGATTTTCTAACACTAATTGTAATTCTTCTTTGGAGTGAATCTTCTCAAACAATGGCTTGTCATCAGCTGTACCTAAAATAAGGGTAACTACAATGTAAGCAGCGATATCATTTTCATCAGGTGAGATAGCTTCTCTCTGTTGGATTTTGCCCTCAAAATTGCTCAGAGTTTCTGCACTAAATTTACTTCTTTCAGCTACAGAAAGTTTTTGAAATGCTGATTCTGCCTGATCGATATTAAGAGAGTTAGAACTAGATAAAACATAATTCCAGTAATCGCAATTTCTCAATAAAACTAATACCGATTCTCGCAACAACTCTATTAATCCTTCATCGGTATTAGTATCTATACTTAAACTTAATTCTGATAACTGTTTCTGTACATCTTTTGCCTCAGCAAATAAAGCTACCTGCAATTTAGAGAGGGTAACAATATTATTATCTCTTTCTCGATCGCTTTTATTTCCTCTACTATTACTAGCAAAAATACTTTTAAATACAAGAAAAATAACTCCAAGTGTTGCACCACCCAAGATTAATAACAATAAAAGTGTAAAAATAAAACTATGATTGCTGCTACCAGAACCATAGGTATAATTATTGCGATAACGAGGAGCAGAATAAGAGGGACTAGGTGAAATAGTTTTAGGTCTAGAATTATAGTTAGATCTTGGAGATGACTTTCTGGGTGATGATCTTCTAGGGGAACTAGAACCAGAGGGACGTTTTTTAAAAGAACCTCCACCACTGCGTCCACCACTACTTTTAGCTATTAGCTCATCTTCTGTGTTTGTTTCTTGAGCGATCGCTTTTAGATTATGCTTAAGAAAAGAGAACTTATTATGACTTAATGAATTAAAGCTTAAACTGTTAATAAAAATAAAAGTAAATACGGTTACTATCAATAACCGATATTTGTGTGCTGAAAAATTATCCATTTTAACCAGATTGCCCTACTAATTAGTCTTAAAATGCTGCTTTAACATTTTTGCTATTCTTAGCATTCCCAAAAGTCAGGCTATTCTGGCACTGTCAATAACTATAATTTTCAACTCATTCAAACTTAAATGATGTTTAATTCATTAATTATTAAAATAATCGGCTTTATTATAATTGTGTATTTAATCCTAATCTTGATTCTGTTTCTAGCTCAAAGAAAGTTATTATATTTCCCTAATAATAGTTTACTAACTGAAGAATTTATCAAAGCAAGAGGATTAGAATCTTGGATCAGTAAAGATGATAATTATCGCGGTTTAATTTCTAGCCAACCTCAAAATGAGGCTAAAGGCACAATTATTGTTTTTCATGGTAATGCTGGAACTGCGATCGATCGCAGTTATTATTCTAATGCTTTGGTAAAATTGGGTTATCGTGTTTTACTGGCAGAATACCCTGGATATGGTGGAAGAAGTGGTAAACCTAGCGAAGAAGTTTTTGTTACTGATGCTAGGGAAACCGTTAAACTAATTCATCAAGAATATGGCAGCCCTATTTATTTATGGGGTGAATCTTTGGGAAGTGGTGTTGTTGCTTCTGCTATCTCAGATAACACATTACCTGTAGATGGTCTTATGTTAATAACCCCTTGGGATTCTCTGCCTAATTTAGCGCAAACTATCTATAGTTTTTTCCCTGTTAAGTGGTTAGTTTTAGATAAATTTGATAGTATTAATAATCTTAAATCATTCCCAGGAAATATCGGTATCTTAATAGCAGGAAAAGATGAAGTTATTCCTGCTACTTTAGGTGATAATTTATACAAATCTCTAGTAAATCCCCATAAAAAATTGTGGTTTTTGGAGAATGCTGGACACAATGATTGGGTGTATTATATTGATAATTATTGGTGGCAAGAAGTCATGGATTTTTTAGTCACTGAGTAATTTTTTTAACTCTTGTAATACTTTTTCTACATGACCTTTCACTCTTACTTTATCCCAAACTTGGGCAATCTTTCCATCAGGAGTAATTAGAAAAGTCGATCGCACTACGCCCATATATTCTTTACCCATAAATTTCTTTAATCGCCATGCACCATAGGCTTCAATTACTTGATGTTCGGGGTCGCTGAGTAATTGTATAGTTAGATCGTGTTTATCGATAAACTTACCATGGGATTTTTCTGAGTCGGGACTAACTCCCACAATTTTTGCGCCTAATTCGCTAAATTCTGCTTGATAGTTAGTAAAATCTTTGGCTTCATTAGTGCATCCAGGAGTATTGTCTTTGGGATAGAAATAGAGAATCAGCCATTGATTAGCAAAATTTTCTAGACTAACTATATTACCATGTCGATCTTGGGCAGTAACGTCTGGTGCTGGTTGTCCTATTGGAGGAATGTTACTCATATTTAAGTATCTGAATATAATTAGATATAAGATAGCAACGTTTTCTTCCTCCCTTGCCTCCTCTGCCTCCTCTGCTTCCTCCGCCTTCCCCCATTTTATAATTAATTACACCCACCTACTTAGATTGCTTTCTTTCTAAACCATGTAAAAGTATATAAAAACAAGGAATAATAAATAAAGTTAGCAAAGTAGCAAAAGCTAATCCAGCAAAGACAACAACACCGAGAGGTTGCAAAAATTCTGAACCCTCTCCCATACCTAAAGCTAAAGGAAACATACCTAAAACCGTAGTAATGGTAGTCATTAAAATGGGGCGTAGTCTGGCAGCAGAAGCTTTCAGGATGGCTGTATGTCTACTCAGGTTTTGTTCTTGGTGTAGTTGATTAGCGAACTCGACCATCACGATCGCGTTATTTACTACAATACCTACTAGTAACACTGCACCTACAAGTACTGTTGCCCCCACCGCAGTTTGACTGATATATAATCCAAAAATACCTCCAGCTAAAGCTAAGGGTACGGTAAAGATAATTACTAAAGGATCGATCAGGGAGTTATATTGTACTGCCATAACAACAAAAACCAGAAATACCGCTAAACCACCCAAAGTAGCCAAAGAATTTTGGATTTGTTGATTAGAAGTAGCTGCATAACTGGGTAAAAAGCTTACTTCTGGGGGTAAATCTATGTCTGCTAAGATAGCTTGTACTTCTGCTAGGGCATCACTTAATTTTTCTCCTTCCGTGACATCCCCCGCAATAATAAAAGTAGCACGTTGATTGATGCGTTGAATGGTTTTGGGTGCTTCCCCTATCTCTACATCGGCAATATCTTTTAACTGAATCAGGTTATTATTTGCCAGTAAGGGTAATTGTGCCAACTGAGAGAGATTTTGACGCGATCGCTCGTTTACTTGTACTCTTATATCTACTAGTCTCTCGTCTCGTTGCAGTTGGGTAGGTGTAGAACCATTAATAGCTGTTTGTACAGTTCTACCCAAGTCTTGTAAACTTAGACCCAGATCGGCTAGTCGTTCCCATTGGGGTTTAATTTGGATTTCTGGTTCTTGAGAGTCAGTATCAGGGCGAAAACGGGCTAAAATTGCTTGCTCATCTAAAGTTTTCAGGACTTTATTTCCTGCTGCTGCTAAAACCGTGGGATCTTTACCTTGAAGGACAACATCGATACCTGCCCTAACAGGAGAATTATTTAAAGTTAGTCCTCTTACTTCCCCTGGAGAGAGACGCAGACGAATATCTACTAGATTTAATTCTTTAAATAGTTTATTGACTCTGGAAACAAAAGCTTCTAAATCACTATTGGGTTTGAGAGTAATAGTACTAGAACTACGGAGTAAATTTTCACTAATATTACCAGCAAACAAGAATCCTCCAGTAGAAGTAAAGACATATTCTGTTTCTGGTTGTTGCAGCAAAATTTTATCTACTTCTTCCATGACTTGCTTATTGGTAGCTAAATTTGTCCCTGGAGGAAAACGAGCAAATAATCGCACCTGTCCTGTATTAATGGGTGGTAAAATTTCTTGGGGAAGACGATCGAACATCCACCAACTACCAGTACCTAAAATGATTAACGCCATACCCACTACTAAAATACGGTAGCGCAAGATAGTTTTAAGTAAACCGAGATAATTATTAGTGGCTGCGTTAAGTTGCGTATTAAAAAATTGCAGTAAAGGAAGCTTACCCACCTTACTCGACCATTTTATCCTCAATAGACGGGAAGACAGCATCGGGACAACAGTTAACGCGAGTAACAAAGAAGCTGCGATCGCTAAACTAATAGTAATAATTAATTCCCGAAATAGTAAAGAAAATAAACCACCAATTAACAAAAAAGGTAATACTGCCACTAAATTAGTAGCGGTAGAGGCAATTAGGGCTGATTCTACTTCTTGACTGGCTTTAGTTGCAATTTTCTGTACGGGTGTTTCCTGTGAGGGCGATTAGCGAATCGCCCCTACGGATATCCTAACAGCAAAAATTTATAACATAAAGATGGTATTATACACCACAATACCTACAACTAAAACCAAAACCCCCAAAAAAAAAAAATTGATAGATAAAACCAAAACAT
>JBFRWE010000417.1:0-6935 GCA_051439345.1 Xenococcaceae cyanobacterium | reverse complement strand
TTAGCTAAAATTTTTGGATTCATGATATTTTCTTGTCGAGAAACCATGAGGGCAAATCCTCGTTTTCTAGTTGAAAATATCTTTTTTTTGCCTTTAATTCAATTTCAGTAGATGGACAAGTGCGATCTCGTTCCGAGCCAGCGAAGCTGACCGCGCAGTGCCAGGCTTCGTCTGATCGCTCTGCGTGGTCTGCCCTGCCCGCAGGCAGGAATTCTCCTAGATGGCGATCGCCTCATGCCCAACTAAGCTACGATCGCTGCTCCCTAAAAAAACCAACTTTTTCGCGTTGCTCCCCTTTTCTTTGTGCCAATAATCCTAGAATTGCTGCCTGAACGCGCCCCGAACCAGACCAAATATCTGCCTCGTCTTTGAGAATCTCTTGTAATAGTCCACCAATAAGATAGTCGAGAATCGCACGAGTACGGGCTGCTTCGGCGAGAGGTAGCGAAAGATTACTCCGTTGACAAAATGCTTTAAAGATTGCTTCCGTACTCATTCCCCGCAGACGAACTCTCGATAATTGCAATGAATCTAAGGGCATCGACTGATACAGCCAGTCGAACACTTGTCTAGAAATTTCTTCTCCTTCGCGGTCGTCATCTGTCGCTAGAATTAGCTCATCAGCATCAGTTAAAGTCTCTCGCATCTCCAGCAATACCTTTTGTCCCTTTTCCTTGATCTGCCACGAAGGTGTAAAATCTCTCTCGATCTCAACCCCCATCCGTTTTGGTTTTAATTGTTGAAAATGACCGCCAGTTGCATAAACGGTAAACTCCCGACCGAGTATCTGCTTTAATTTAGTTGCTTTACGAGGAGATTCGACCACAACTACCGAACGGGGATAAAGTCGCCTTCCCTGAAAACGTAGATAACGCCCTAAACGTAAGCTAGGTAAGTTACTTTGCTTGATTGTTTTATTACGGGGAAAAAAGGTATCGGGATGACCGAAAAGAATAAAACAATCTTTAGCCCTTGAGAGGGCAACATTGAGCATACTGGTATCGCGATCAAAAAACAAGGCTTCTCCATCAGTACGCTGTACGACCGAAGAAAAAATAACAATCGGTCTTTCTGCTCCCTGTAAAGCGTGAACAGTACCAATTGTCATTCGTTCAAGTAGTGAACGCTCTTGGAATTTAGCTTGATTTTTTTTCTTATTATGATTATCAGAATCGACATTTAGCTCGTTTTCACCTGGTGATTGACTTCGCTCCGAAGCATTTATTTCTCTAATTTCGATATCGCCAGACCCTGGGTCTTCTCCAAATAATTGTTTGAGTTCTTGTCTGATTATCTTTGTTTGAAGAGAATAAGGAGTTACGATGGCAACTATGGTAGCTAGGTCGTGTTCTTTAGCGTAGTGCTTTTCAATTGCTTCTCTGTTTTGATAGAGCCACTGAGCAATTTCTTTGGCTTCATCTCGATTACACCAACTACTATTTTGTTTTGTAGCTTTATAAGGATTGGTAACGTAAAGCAAAGGGGAGGTAAAAATTAGTTCGGCATCGCTCTTTCGTTGCCTAAAGGGGACGAGTTGACCACCGTAAACCAGTTCGTTACAAAATTCAATAATTTCTGAATAACAACGATAGTGTCGGCGCAACAGAATTCCTGACTCTTCTGTATATGGTTCGACAAAAGATGTAGCACTCTGCGCCATCTTCATGATGCTGCCCGAACTGATACACAGCCCGCGTTCCTCTAATTCTGCTGACTGTCTATCCAGTCCTGCTTGAGAGAGAAAAGCATTATCTTCTAGAATACCGAAAGTCCAAATCGGTTGAAGTTGTTTGATATCTCCTACGACCAACGCCCGCTTTGCCAAAGAAAATAATGCTGCCCCAATTTCTGGTTGAGCTTGTCCTGCTTCATCAATAATTAGAACATCGGCTTTACCCAATGAGTAATAAGGTTTTTTGTCATTTTGGTTGTCATTGCCGTAAACAGCAAATAGTTTTGGTAAAGTATAAGCTGTTGCCACAATAATTGGTGCAATCATGCAGGTAAGTGAAAGTGCAACCGAAAGAGCATATTGAGCATTTTCTATTTCACTCGAAGAATCTAAAATCCAGCGTCCTTCCCAATAACGAGCAGCCAGGTGAAAAGAGTAGACCCGATAGGTTAGATCGCAAAATCGTTCAAATAGTTCCCATAATTCAGGAGCATTAGCATCTTCAGCACATTTTTTCTGAACAAGGTCAGGATTTCTCAATCCTTCAAGTAATTCGTTGAGAACTTTTTCTACACTTTCAGAGTTGCAATTAAAATAGTTAGCATCTTCTTCAAGTTTTGTTTCCAGGAAAACAGGCAAAGAACCCTTACTTATCGCTTTGATAACTTGTTTGGCAGTCTGTTTTTGAAGCGAGCGCGTTTCTCTGACAAGCTGGCGTAAGCATCTTACTGCTTCTCTACAGGAACGAGCTTTATACTGGGGCAAAGAGGAGCGAAAATTTTTCAAAAACGCTGCCTCTAGCTCCTTTGGTTTTAAACCAGATAAATTTTTGGCAGCTTTATCATAACTATGAGAGCCAGAGCGATCGATAATTAAATGTTGATATCGATAAAAATCTAGATCGTCGCGCCGACTAGATGCAGGCAAAAACCAGCCAAAAGATTTTGCAGGAACTATCTGTCCCCTATCAGTATCAAGAGTAATCCAACGAGAAGCAATCGTAGGTGGGTTACTTTCTTCGGCAAAGCTAGCAAAGCTACTAATAATATTAGTGACTGCTTGATTTGTAGCAGAGCTAGCGATGATAATAGGCGGGTCTGGTTTTTCAATTTCAGGGTCGAGAAGTGGTGCAACAAACAAAGAGGCGATCGCACCTTTAAGCATGGAAGTTTTACCCGTACCTGGTGGCCCATTAATCGCTTGTACTTCTCCTGTATTTGCAGCCAGAAAGTGAACTACTCCGATTCTTTGAGTTGCGTCAAGAGGATATTTACTATCCATATGTCCGCAATGTCCGCTAATTTTATCTTCATGGGCAATCTCATACATTTGATGCGCTTCCAAAAGTGGTTGAGAGCCATTGCCAAGACAGATAGTTTCAAATAGAGGATAATTATCCTTTACTCGACGAATTTGGTCGTAAATATTGATGAGTTGTTCTACTGCTTTAGAAATATTTTCCGTGTAGTAAAAGCGTTTTGTAATTTGCCACGATTCCCATTGTGGGTGTTTAATCTCCTCAAGACTTGAGAGGCTACAGGTTGCTTTTAAAAAATCTTCTGCATAGGTTATCCATTGTCCAATATCATCACTTTCAGGAACTGGTTGATTTTGAATAAAATTAACCGATTGTTCAAATTCACCCAGAATCAAATCACTACCTTGGTTGGGATTTAAAAACTTACGATTAATTCGTGGAGGAAGATTTTTGTCCGCATAAATCTTTCCAGATTGAAGGTCAATCATAACTCCCATAGACATAACTGCAAATGATTTTTCTGAGTTTTTCTGATTAAAAAATCCCCAGACCAAAAGTAAATATATTTCAGTTACTAACAATTCTTGATTTTCTTTTTCTTCTGTATTTTCTTCTTGAGTAGTTATTTCAATCGATAGTTTTTTTTCTTCTCTTAAAATTGGTTTATTTCTTGTGATTTTTCTGCTTTTGGATCGAATAGAAAAATCGCTCGATCTTGGACTGAGAATTTTTTGTGAATCCGCTCTCTGTTTATTATTGTTCAACCATCTTTTTAGGAAGGTAGAATCTATTTCTTTACCTTGATTAATTTGTTCGTAAAGATTATCTGATATTTCTAAAAAAGAATTTTTGACGATAATTTCAAAGCTTGGGCTTTTAAGTGCTAGTAACCAGTAATTACAAAGAGCATTTATTTGTTCTTTATTAGACATATCACTATCGAGGTATTTCGTTGGCTTCAAGCTAATCCAATTGTCAAATTAAGCGAAAAATATATTAATTCTTCTGAATTCGTTTATTCCAACCCATCTAAGAAACTTGTCAATACTTAAGTTATTAGTATATACCGACACATTCACCATCATCGTCAAAAATAGCACCTTCTTCGTCCATCCACGCACCTCTACCATATTCTTCTTCTATGTCTGTATTTGCATTCAAAGAATCCCAAGAGGCAATCTCTTTTTCTTTTTTACAATATTCTTTGTAAGCTTGTATCTGCTTATCTCCACAAAATAGGTGATTGTTTTGTTCGGTTTCTATCCATTCTCTAAAATGCATAAATTCATACGCTATAGAACTATCTACATTTTTCTCATCTTTTCCCATTCGTAGTAACCACTCATGAAATCGAATAGGTGAGCATTGTTTTGTAAAAGCACTATAGAGTTCTGAGTAACAAAGTTGATCTTCCATATCGGAAAGAAATTCATCAGAAAAAAAGTATTCGTCTGAATCATCAGAAAAAGGACTTAGCCAATCATATGGTTTATCGACTACTTTAGCTTTTACATGGTTTTTGCAAGTATTGAGGGTAGCAAAGACTCTGCACCCGATAGGTAATTTTTCTTGATTTGTAGGTATTAATCCCAAAACTTGGTCATAAATTGTGACAGCTTGACGACCTTCATATTTAGGAATTTTTGAGCGAATAACCTCTAATGGTACGACTTGCCCTTTCCAACAAGTGTTTTTCCACTCATTGAATCTAATTCCAACAATTGAGAACTCCATATCGACTCAAAAGTAGTGTGACTATTTTTGAATATACCAGTAAAAATTCGATTCTCAGTTGTTTTAACGAACGAAAGAGCAATAATTACAGCGATCGCCTATAAAGTCCTTTTAATAAGGAAAATTGGCAGAGATGGGGTCAACCGTTTGGGAAGATTTAATTAATCTAAATTAGAGATTTAAGAATTGAGACTCAAATTACTAAGTCGTTCCACATCTTCTGAACTTAGCTGCCAGCCCATAGCTCCTGCATTTTCTTCAGCTTGTCGGGCGTTTTTCGCACCAGGAATAGGAATCACGTTTCCCTGGGCTATTAGCCAATTAAGAGCTACCATTACGGTTGTCTTTTGGTATTTCTCACCAAGCTGTTTTAACTGATTAATCAAAGGTTCAATCTTACTTAAACCCTTGGCTGAAAATTTGGGGTCGAGTTTTCTTGCTCCTGTAACTTTTTCTTGTTTATCTGGGGTATACTTTCCTGTTAATAATCCCTGGTCTAAAGGACTATAGGCGAGAATTGTAACTCCTAACTCTTTAGCAGTTTCTAAAATACCGTTTTGTTCTATTTTTCTAGTTAGCAGAGAATAACGAACCTGATTAACAGCTAAGGGAACGTCATACTTGGCTAAAAGGTCATGAGCTTGCTGCATCTGGGTTGCCGAGTAGTTACTTACTCCCACAGTAAGGATACGACCTCTTTTGACTTCCTCCGCCAAAGCTTCCATTAAAGTCGGTTGACCCATAAAAAAGTCAAAAGGCATATGAACTTGATACAAAGCAATTTGTTCTACATCAAGTCGCTGGAGACTAGCAGTTAAAGCATCAGCTACCGCTTGCTTGCCAAATCTCCAGGGCATGGGAAAATACTTAGTAGCTATCTGTACGGGTTGAGTAGTTTGCTTTAAAAATCTTCCTAAAAGTCTTTCTGATTCTCCTAAACCATAAACTTCGGCAGTATCGAAAAAAGTCGCACCACTAGCTATAGCTGCTTCAAAAGCTTTCTGTACTTCTTTTTCTCCGTAGTCAGAGCCATAACCCCAAAACAAACTATCGCCCCAAGCCCAAGTACCAATACCTAAAGTGGGGAGAGAAATATTGCTAACCGATAGTTTAGTTTTAGTTGCTTCCATGAGCGCACCAAGTAGAGGAATTGAGGACTTTACATTACTTTACAACAATTCTCAAGATAAATGCATTCTTTGAATGCGCTTGATTCCCACCAAAAAATCTCCGCTTTTTAGGGTAGAACCCATATACTAGATAACTGTTTGGTATATCTGTTCTTAATCAATGTGGCAGCTAAAGTTTGGAGTTAACCCTCAAGGGGAATTGATAACAATTAAAGAGGCTCGATGTTATTGGTTCGAGTTTGATTGATATTTGGTTTTAATCAGCGATCGCTACTCTCTACGGTAAGATAACTCTACGAAGTGCGCTCGCCTTTCTCAAAATCAGATTTCTAACCTTCAGGCTGTTTGCGCTGCCTGTCATTTAGACTTCCATAGAAGCAGATATAGTAGCGTTAGTCCTGGGCAATTGAAATTGTTTTAGTAGTATGTATAATTGGCGAACGCTCTTCACGAAGACTTACTTCTAGTAAAAATAATAAGCGAGTTGCCAGCAAGTAAGTAATATTATTGATTTTTTTCTCAGTCTCCTTAGCATTATTACTTAATATTCCTTAATCTATAGGTATAAACTATTTTCGCTCAAAAATATCCTTGTAATGCCTTCTGAAGTTTCAATTATTATTCCTACTTTAAATGAAGAAGATCTGTTGGCAAGGACTTTACATAATCTAACTCTTTTAAATCCTTCTCCCAAAGAGATTCTGCTCGTAGACGGAGGCAGTGAAGATAATACCTTAGATATTGCTAAAAAAACAGGTATTACTATCCTCGTTGCTCCCAAGGCAGGTCGCTCCCTGCAAATGAATTTAGGTGCTTGCTTAGCAAAGGGAAAGATTCTCTGTTTTCTCCATGCTGATACATTAGTACCTAACGAGCTGACTGCAATTATTGAGAAGGTTCTAGCCGAGCCGACTATTGCTGGGGGCGGTTTTATTTCGTTAATGACTGCATCGAACCAGCAAACTCGCTGGGGTGTCTCCCTACATAATTATTTAAAAACTTACTACGCACCATTAATCTTTCGACCTCATTTATTTTTTAGAGGTTTACGAATCTTATTTGGAGATCAAGTAATTTTTTGTCGTCGCAGCGATTTTTGGCATTGTGGCGGTTTTGACATAGAGTTACCGATTATGGAAGA
>JBFRWE010000416.1:0-5153 GCA_051439345.1 Xenococcaceae cyanobacterium | reverse complement strand
AAACAGATCTTTAAAAGGGAATTTCGTCCCAATCTGCATTATCTGGAGTTGCTGTTGTTTCTGGGGTAGAAGATTCTTGATAAGTCCTTTCCTCTTGGGACTGAGTAATCGGCGCAGGTTGAGGAGTAGGCGATGACCAAGCACTGGGGTTTTCTTTAGGTGTTTGCCTAATTGGTACTGGTTCAGGCGAACTCATGGTCATATTAGGCATAGATGTTGCTGTAGCATGAGAATAACCAGTACTTTGACCAAGAGCATAAATACGAGATGCAATTAGCTCTGCTCGTTTTTCTTTATATCCTTCTTGCATCTCAATTGTATTCATGGATAGGCGACCTTCAATCACAACTCGATCGCCTTGATTATAGTGATTTTTGATGTCTGAAGCTAAGTTACCCCATCCCAAAACTTTAATAGTGCCTGAGGGATCTTCTTCTCTAAGTCCATCAAAACGTACAATCATTTCTGCTACATCAAGATTATCTTGAGTGGTACGTAATTGAGGCTCACTGACTATCTCAGCCATCAAAACACAGCTATTCATTTAATTAGTACTCCTATAAATTTGTATATTTATCGGTTCGCAATTATCTATTCTATCAAGAACTATTGTACTATTTGCCAGGCTTATAGAACAGTTCGCCCTTCTTACAAGGGTAGGTTTTTTACCTTTGAGCCTGAAATTAAGATCAGGGGGACAAAGGAGATAAGGAATAAATCATGGCAAGATATTCTTCATGACTTTTCCCTCTTCCTACGCTTTCTACGCTACCTTAATCCATCAATTCAAACTTGATGAGCCACTATTTTAAACTTCTGTTAATTAACCCTTCTAACTAGACCTTGTTCTTGCTCGATAAATTTTTGGATTCTCTGACGATATTCTGCCAAGGTATTGTCTACCCAATCACGGTCTTCACTGTTGGCATAGATGTGTACTAATGGTTCTCCTGCATCGGGTAAAATTAGCGTCCAGTTATCATTTTGCGGATTAACAATTTTAACTCCATCGATTAATTCTAAATTTTCTGTGGGATGAGTTTCTACTAAATAACGCATCAGCGCACCTTTGACTTTCCAGGGACAACGAACGGTATAGGTTTTGTGACACACACGAGGTAATTCTGTCCTAATTTGTACTAGCGATCGCTCTTGAATTGTCAGCATTTCGACTAGTTTAGCCAACCCAAACATGGCATCAAAACCTGGATGTAGCTGAGGGAAAATAAAACCCGTATCGCCACTACCACCTAAAACCACATTAGGATTATCTTGAGATGCTTCCATTAAAGCAGTAGGATTAGCTTTAGTGCGGATAACTCTAGCATCGTGACGACGAGCTATTTGCTCTACAGCACTAGAAGCATCCACTGGAACTACTACTGTGCTGCGAGGATTAGCTGTTAAAATTGTATTCACCATCAATGCAGTAAGAGTTTCGCCCCGAATAGGAAAACCAGACTCATCGACTAAAATAAATTGCTCACCATTAGCAGATACTTGCACTCCCATATTAGCTTTCAGAGCCTCTACTACCTGTCCCAACTGATTGATTAAGACTTCTTTTTCTGTCGCAGAGAGAGCAGATTGTTTTAAACTGGCATTAAGAACTACAGCATCACAGCCAAATTTAGCTAATAGTCGGGGTAAAACTGCTCCTGATACAGCATAAACATAATCGATAACAATTTTAGAAAAACTGTTACGGATTGCTTCAACATTGAGATGTCTCTCAAAGGTACGGCTATAAGTTTCAATCACTTGATCGGGATAAGCTATATTGCCAATCTCTTGAATTGACACTCTCCGAATATCTTCTTTAAAGTATGCCCCTTCAATTTTTTTCTCTTTGGCTTTAGAGATACTGATACCATATCTGTCAAAAAACTCAATTAAAACATAGTCGGGGCGATCGGGATATAAGCGAACATGAATTCCCCCTACTGCACTTAAAGTAGTAGTCATAGTCCGTGCAATAGGAATTGCTGTTGCTTCTAGGTTTTGGACATCAATTCCTGCGGACATTAAACCAGAAATCAGCGATCGACTAACCATCCGTGAGACACTACGCTGATCGCGAGACACTAACACTGTCGAACCTAGTTTTAGAGTTGAACCATAAGCAGCTCCTAATTTAACGGCAAACTCAGGAGTAATATCAATGTTAGCTAGTCCTGATACTCCTCTTTGGCCAAACAAATTCCTTTGCGCCGTATTGCCCCAAATAAGATTAATATTGAGAATAGCTCCTGACTCGATTCTTTTATTAGGCCAAACCCTAACCCCAGGAGCAATTTGAGCTTCTTCTCCTACTGTGGACAGAGGACCAACTACTGCTCCTTCTAGTACTTGCACTCTTTTATCTACGCGAGTGCCACGAGCAATGCTACAAGCTCTTAAATGTGCTTCTTCTCCTATGGTTGCTCCATTCCAAATAATAGGACGTTTTAAATCCGCATCTGCACCAATAGTTACGTTATCACCAATAACTGTTCCTGCTTCAATTTTTACCCTTGCACCAATGCGACAATTGTTCCCGATTAAAGCTGGAGTCTCAATTTTGGACGTAGGATCGATGTAAGTATTAGAACCGATCCATAAACCAGGAGATTTCTCTGGGTAAGCAAAGTCCATTTTGACTTTTCTGTTTAAGGCATCGTATTGAGCTTCTCGATATGCTTCTAAGTGTCCTACATCGCACCAGTAACCATCAGCAATATATCCATACATTGGTTCTCCTTTGGCTAAGAGGAGGGGAAACAAATCTTTAGAAAAATCTGATTCTTCATTAACTGGTAGATATTCTAAAACTTCTGGTTCAAGAATGTAAGTACCTGTGTTGACGGTATCGGAAAAGATTTCACTAAGAGAAGGTTTTTCTAAAAAACGCTTAATTCTTCCTTTTTTATCAGTAATGACCACTCCAAACTCTACTGGATTCGGCACGCGAGTAAGTATCAGAGTAGCTTTAGATTTATTTTGTTTATGAAACTCGATCGCTGCTTGTAAATCGAAATCAGTTATTCCATCTCCACTAATTACTAAAAAAGTACTGTCTAACCACTGTTGAATATTTTTGACACAACCAGCAGTACCTAAAGGTTGATCTTCTTCAACTGCATAAGTCATTTCAATGCCAAAATCACTCCCATCTTGAAAGTAATCTCGCATTACGTCAGGCAGATAATGGAGGGTGGCAATTATTTCTGTAATATTATTTCGTTTTAATAGATTGATAATATGCTCTGCAATGGGACGGTTAAGAATCGGCACCATCGGCTTAGGCAGATCGCAGGTTAGAGGTCTTAGTCTAGTCCCTGAACCTCCAGCCATTAGCACTGCACGCATAATTCCTCCTTACCTTATTGTGAACTTTAGAGTTAGCAAATTTAACGCCTTATTTCTATTGTCTTGATCTTTTGGTATTTTTTAACAATTAAGTTAATTACCTCAACAAAATTAATTACAGGGCGATAGTTAAAATGTCAAATTTTAATTAAACTACTTTTCTGATATTCTTTCTGTATCAACTATTTATATTATGAGTAAACTACATCGAAAACGATATAATTAGGAAATAACATTATCAACTTTACGTCCATAGCAGATTAGCGAATTTATGCACCAATTCATTGTAATTGTCTTGTTAGTAGCATACTTAGGTGGAATCTGGAGATTTTGGAAAGGATTTAGACAAACTAACTTTAATTCTAGTTTACCTAATAAGCTATTTCTATCTTTACTATGGCCCGTCTTGCTAGCAGCTAATAAGTCCTATCGTCAGAATTTTCGTAAAGCTCTCAAAGGAAGATAAACTCTGACTCAGGCAAAAAATGATGGTCAAAAGCAAGGTAAGATTTGGCTGATTGGAGGAACAACAGAAAGCAGGTTAATTGCTCAAGCGATCGAGCAAAGTGATCTTTCTGTTATTGTTACTGTTGTCACCCCCACGGCTAAAAATCTTTATCCTGCTGAGTTTAAAGTAAGAGTTGGCTGCATGGATCTTCAGACAATGCAACAATTTTGTCTGAGAGAAAAGATTATTGCCCTCATCGATGCTTCTCATCCTTACGCAGTAGAAGTATCTCAAAATGCGATCGCCACAGCTAAGGCTCATAATATTCCCTATCTGCGTTACGAACGTCCTTTAGTTCAGTTATCAGGTAGGGGCGGTTCGCGAACCGCCCCTACTGTTATTGAATTAAATGATTTTGATGCACTATTTAAAGGAAATTATTTACAAGGGGAAAGAGTATTATTGACAGTGGGTTGTCAGACTTTACATTTGTTTAAGTCTTGGCATGAAAAAGCAAAACTTTTTGCCAGGATTTTGCCTAAACCAGAATCATTAGCAATGGCGATCGCTGCGGGTTTTACAAACAAGAGAATTATCGCTATTCGCCCTCCTATCAGTAAAGAATTAGAACAAGCTTTGTGGCAGCAGTGGCAAATTTCTCTAGTAGTCACGAAAGCATCTGGTAAGGCAGGAGGAGAAGATATTAAAAGGAAAGTTGCTCAAGAGTTAGGTATTCCTCTTATTGTCATTGCTAGACCTCAGATTATCTACCCACAAAAAACTGATTGTCTCGATGAAGCGATCGCATTTTGTCGTCAACATCTATCTGGGTAAGTATCTATGCAAAATAAATTATCTAGTGGAGATAGGGAACAGGCAATAGGGAAAAGGGAACAAAAAAATCAAATCTGTCAACAATTTTGCTTAAGTACTTAAAAAATCATGATTATTCGAGAAGCTAAGTTAGAAGATGCAGAAGCAATCGCTAGAGTTCATGTAGATAGTTGGCGTACTACTTATCAAGGCATAATACCAGAAAGTTATATAGCAAAACGCTCCTACCAAAAGCGAAAAGAAAGCTGGAAAAAAAGGCTCAGTGATAATCAAGAACAAGACAGACAGCATTTCGTCTACGTGGTTAAAAATAATACAGGACAAATTGTAGCTTTCGCTGATGGTGGTTTAGCAAGAAATGGTGACTCAATTTACCAAGGAGAATTATACGCTATATACATTCTGGAAGCGTATCAAAGACAAGGTATAGGAAAAAACCTGGTTAAGACTATGGCAGAGAAATTATCCCAGTCAGGATTAAACTCAATGTTGGTCTGGGTTTTGGAAGATAACCCCGCTTGCC
>JBFRWE010000415.1:0-10663 GCA_051439345.1 Xenococcaceae cyanobacterium | reverse complement strand
TTCAAAAGTTAAGGTTAAACCAAAACGATCGCTAAAAGATAGTTTTTCCTGAACGTTATCCCAAGAATGAATTTCGTCTGCATCACTGGGTCTAGGTCGATCGCTGAAAAATTCCCTAATTAGATGTCTCCGATTAGAAGTCGCATAAACAACAATGTTATCTGCTCTAGCTGTTAAGCTACCTTCTAAGACTACTTTTAGTGCTTTAAAAGAATCATCGTCTTCTTCAAAAGATAAGTCGTCAACAAAAATAACAAATTTCTGGGGTAAGTATCTTAATTTTTCGACTATTGTGGGTAGATATTTTAGTTCGGACTTACTTACTTCAATTAGTCTTAACCCGCGATCGTGATATTCTGGCAACAAAGCTTTGACTAAAGAAGATTTTCCCGAACCTCTACTACCATAAAGAAGAACGTGTAGAGCAGGATAACCAGCTAGTAAAGATTCTGTATTTTTTATTAAGGTTTGTTTTTGTGATTCATAGCCAATAATTTCTGTTAGCCGAATAGGATCGGGATGAGGAATACCGATAAGTTGTTCTTGTTGCCAACGGAGACCATGATATTGAGCAAAAATCCCTATACCATGTTGACGATAATAAGTAGCTAAACTTGCTAAAGCTTCTGTCCAATTTTGTTCTGATTGAAGAAATGTATTATTAGAAGTCTCTAAATTCCAGTGAGGAATCTCAATTGGTGAATGGGAGATTATTTGTACCCAATCACTAATTTGTTGAGTATGGCAATTATAGATGTTTTGTAATATTTGTAAGTCTTGTTTAGCAGCAAGAATTAAGGATGAAGGTAATTGTTCAATTGGTTTTTTTTGAACTTGCTGACTAAAAGGATTATCGTCTTGAAGTATACGAGTTATCAAATAATCTTGCCAGCTTTTATTGGTTGCAGCTAAAAGCTTGAACCAATGACCATAAATTTGTAGTAGTTTAATACTACCAAGACTATTAGTTTCTGCTGATTTATCGCATCTAGATATCTTTTCTACAAGATCGATAAAAGCTACGCCAATTTCACTTTTAAAAACAGATTGATAAAGTAGTAGAGAAGCTATCTGTTGCAGAATATCTTTGCTGTTGCTCATTGGAAAAATAGCAATTGTTTTAGGATTATATAGCAATCCCATTTAATTTGTCATAATTATTATTGTATTGTGTGTGGGCATCTTGGCGACCCTCGCTCCACTCTCATAATTTATATCAATTCATTAATTCATCTGTTTTGAATCCATTATCTGTCAAGATTTTTTGAGGGGCAAAACACATAATTAAAATCAAAAATATAAGTCCCAATATCTACTTAATGTTGACTGTTCACTGCTGTGTCCCAAACCACTTTTCTTTAATCTGGTTATAGGTGCCATTTTCCATTAAATTTAGTAAGGCGAAATTAACAGATTTACGATAAGGACTATTAATAGGTAAAGCAATGCCGTAATTTTGTAGCTTGAAAGGAGAACCAACCTGTTTCCCAGGTAGGGCGAGCCATGTTAATAGTTTTGCTAGATTGGCTAACAACCTTGCTCTGAGTAACTAACAAAATTAATACCGTAATACTACAGAAAATTAGCCAGAAATGCAGTTTTTTTTTGATTAACCTCAATATATTCGATCGAGAGTTGAATTGATGATCGATCCAGAACATAAGATTTGCGAACACCTAATGCTTGTAAAGGGCTTGGGAAGGTAGATAGTTTATGATTGATTATCCGTAGCTATAAGCTTTGAGTTATTAGGTTAAAACACCTAGCTAAAAATACTTAATACTAACTTAAAGAAAATCTATGTTGAAAGCAAGATACCTGGCACAATCTCAATAAGAGCGGGTAAAAATTTCTGCTATTCTAAACTCCAGTAGGGGCAAGGCATTGCCTTGCCCCTACCCTTAATTCCTGAACTCCTATTAATAATGTTATTCAGCCTAATTATCATTCTCTTGCTAGGCTTTTTTGCTGGTCAAATTGCTGGTAGAATTGGCGCACCGCCTTTGATTGGCATGATTTTAGTAGGGATTATACTCAGCCCAGAATTAGATGGGGCGATCGATCCTAATTTTCTTGATTTAGCTGATGATTTGCGTACCATTGCGGTGATGGTAATCTTAACGAGGGCAGGATTAGGATTAGATCGAGAGAAATTAGTACAACAGGGAAGTGTTGCGCTGAGATTAGGTTTTCTCCCTGCTATAACAGAAGCTATTGTTGTAGCGATCGCAGCTATATTTTTATTTAAGTTCGATTTTCTGACAGGATTACTTTTAGGCTGTGTAGTCGGTGCAGAATCACCAGCCGTCATTGTACCAGGAATGTTACGACTGAAAAGTTTGGGTTGGGGAGTTAAAAAGGGTATCCCTGATGTAATTTTGACAGGAAGTGCTTTATCTGATGTTCTGGTTTTACTTCTTTTTAGTCTTTTACTCAATTTTTTGGCACAAGGTAAAGTCAGTAGTAGTGCTTTCTGGGTACTTCCACTGCAAGTGATTATGCAAGTTGTGTTGGGAGTTGCTATTGGTTATGTCGTGGCGCGATCGATTATTTGGTTGGTAGTAAAGCAAAACTGGACACACAATACAGTCCAAGATACTTTGATTACTGCGAGTTTAGCCTTATTTATAGTTGTTTTAGCTCAGAAAGTTCCTTATTTTTCTGGTTATCTAGCTGCTATGGCAATGGGCTTTTTCTTAATCGAATTTGATCCACCTCTAGCCCGAAGGTTACGCATTGAATTCAATCATCTCTGGGTAGTAGCAGAAATAGTTTTATTTGTGTTGATGGGAGCGAGTATTCAACTACAAGTTTTAGCAAATACTTTTGTAGCAGGGATATTATTACTAACTGTTGGGTTATTATGTGGTCGTACTATTGGTTGGTATCTTTCTACTGTTGGTAGTAATTGGCATTGGCGCGAAAAACTATTTCTCTTACCTGGTAACTCCGCTAAAGCAACAGTACAAGCTGCTATTGGCGCAATTCCTCTTAGTCAAGGTGTCGAAGGAGGAGAAATCATCCTAGCGATCGCAGCTTTATCTATTTTGGTTACAGCCCCTTTAGGTGCTTGGGCTATTCCTACCTTCGCCCCCAAATTATTAGATCGAGATTCTGTCGATCCAACTAAAGTAAGTATCTCTTCTAATACCCTACTTCTCGCAGCAATAGATACTTCTAATTTAGCTAAACCAGTATTAATTAAAGTAGCAGATTTAGCTAGACGTAGCAATGGAGAAGTAATTGTTCTACATATTAGTAATACTTCCTCTGAAGAAGACATTGATCGACTTAAACAACTTGCCTCTCGCCTCCTGTTAGATATTAGCTATCAATTTATTTCTACTACTGGTTCAATTCCTGAAGAAATTGTCCGTATTGCTAAGGAATATAAAGTAAATGATATTATCATGGGCAAAAGAGGACATCAACCCTGGCAAAAAGTCCTCATTGGCTCAGTTTCTCAAGCTGTAATCGCAACTAGTCCTATTCCTACCATAATAGTCGAACAGCGCGATCGACCTTAATTAAAGCTTACTGAAAATTTATATTTAATTTTACCCAGCTACTTAGAATTACTATAGTTAGCTTTTTCTCTACATAAATATAAGGTAAAGATCGTTGATTCTGGGTAATTTTATCCCCAATCTGCTGGAGCAAAGGTTAAGCTATTAGCATTCAGATTAAAAGTATTTTTAATTGCTAATTTTTGAGTCAAGTAAACATGAATAAAGTAATTACTAAGTTACCCAATTTATCTTTAATTCAAAAACAATTCAATCTTTCTTTATCTGCCGAACAACTAGAATTATTACCTACTAAAGAAGATATTGAATTTTATCAAGAACACGGTTGGTTTATTTCCCAAAAAGTTATACCCAGTGAAATTATTGATAAGATTTATCTTGCTAGCCAAGAATTTTATGAAGGAATAAAAGATAACGATTTACCTTACAAATGTGGTTATGGTAATTGGCAAAAAGGAGATGGAGGAAGTGTTCGTAACAATGAACATATTTCTCTCCAAAAACAAATATTTTGTCAGCTTACTTTGCAACCAATTATTGGTGCGATCGCTGCTAGACTCACTCAAACTAATGAAATTAGATTCTTTCAAGACCAGATAATTACTAAAGAACCAACTCCCGAACAAAATAATAGTAAAGTTGGTTGGCATATTGATAGTGCTTATGTATCTAATTCTACTTCTAAACAACTTTTAGGAGCTTGGATTCCTCTCCATGATGTTACTGAAGAACAAGGGCCTTTAGTAGTGATCGATCGTAGTCATAAATGGACTGGTAATGAGCATATGCGCTCTTTTAATCAAGATAATCATCAGGCAATTGAAGCAGAGTTTATTAAACAGGGAAAAGAATTTAAAAAAATCCCTATTGTCCTCAAAAAAGGACAAATAAGTTTTCACCATGGCTATCTGGTTCACGGAAGTTTTTCTAATACAAGTAATTCCCCTCGTTTAGCTATACTCGTATCTCTTCAAGATGCAGACAACCGCTATCAAACTTTTTGGAACAATGGTCAACAAATTCATCACTTTTTAGACTCTCTTTGTCGAAAACAAGCTAATGGACTTCCAGATTATAGCGATCCTGCAATCTTTCCTGTTTTATGGTCAGAATAATCTGAATTGTTAATTATTAATTGAACTATCCCTCATAAGTACCAATAAAAGTAAGGTTTTTAACCTTACTTTTGATTCAAGTATTTCCTTGAAAACTAAATTTTGCTCACCTTATAAGGCTAAGCTGACACGCATTTAAATTGGGATTTTTGCAGCCCAGATCTCTTTCAGCAAGGCTTTACGGCAATCAAAATAAATGCATAACAGCTTATATATTAAATAAGAGTCATGAAAGTTGAAATCTTAGATATTGCCGATCTTAAATGGAAAGAAATTTTAGCAACAGTACGCCATGATATTTATCATTTACCTGAATATGTTGCTCTAGAAGCTAAAAGAACTAATACTATTCCTAAGGCTTTTTTCGTCATAGAAGAAGACAAGTTTTTTTTTGTACCTTATCTAATTCGTTCCTGTGCAGATATTTTAGGTTCAAATAATAAAGAGATAGAAATTTTTGATGCAGTTTCTCCTTATGGATATCCTGGTATTTTGCTCAGTGAAGCTGCTAAAATCGATCCAACTTTTCCTAGTACTGCTCTTCAAATTTTGCAAGAAAGCTTACAAAAACAAGGGGTTTGTTCTAGTTTTTTCCGTTTACATCCTATCTTAAATGAAAATTTATCATCTTTGTTTACTCCTAATACTTTTCTAGATAACGGAACAACAGTATCGATTAATTTAGAAAATTCGCTAGAACAGATTTGGAGTGATACCAAATCTAATCATCGTAATAAAATTAATCGCTGTACTAAAAAGTTTAATCTAACGGCAAAAATCACTAAGTTCTCTGAAAAACTGGATATTTTTTGTCAACTTTACGAAGAAACTATGGCAAGAGTAGCAGCAACAGATATCTATTATTCTTTTAATACAGAATATTTTGTAGAGATGAATTCTGCTATCGGAGACAAACTATATTTGTGTCTTGTCGAATCAGAAGGAGAACCAGCCTCTGTAGGTTTGTATACAGAATGTTGTGGTATTGTACAGGCTGCTTTTGGAGGAATTAGAGATACATTTGTTAAACAATCTCCTAGCATTTTAGAAATAGACTATACTCGTCGATGGTCAAAAGAACAAGGTTATCAATGCCTTCATCTAGGTGGTGGTGTCGGTGGTTCTGAAGATAGTGTCTACAAGTTCAAAGCTGGTTTTTCTCAGCAAAGACACCAATTTTTAACCCTTCGTTTAATAATAGATGAAGATAAATATAACTATTTGCTACAAACTAGAGCTAAACAATTAAATGTAGAACCATGTGAGTTGATAAACGCCAACTTTTTCCCTGCCTATCGTGCTAATTTTATCAACTAATTCTTTAAATATATTTAATCAATTAATATGCATAAGTTTAATATTTTATTTACTAGTACAGGTAGAAGAGTAGCATTAATAAATAGTTTTAGAAAAGCATTAACTAGTTTAAACTTAACAGGAAAGATTATTGTTGCCGATCGACAAAAAAATATCCCGACTGGATTCATAGCAGATTTTTATGAATCAGTACCCCCTGTAAATAGCGATCTCTATATAGATTGCTTACAAGAAATATGTAAAAAATATCAAATTAGCCTAATAGTTCCTCTAATTGATTCAGAATTATATATACTTTCTCTTCATAAACAATTATTTGCTGACATGGGAGTAAGGTTATTAGTTTCTTCTCCGATAACTAATGAGATTTGCTTTGATAAAAGAAACACTTATTCTTTTTTTAAAAAATCAGGTGTCAAAACTCCAGAAATACTAGAGATAGAAACAATTCTGACTCAAAAAAAAACTAGTTATCCTCTAATGATTAAACCTGCTAATGGTAGCTGTAGTGTAGGGGTAACAAAAATAAATAATCAAAAAGAATTAGTTTTTTTTTATAACTATATACCCAATGCCATAATTCAAGAATTTATCAGTGGACAAGAATTTACTAATGATATTTTAGTCGATTGGCAAGGAAAAGTTAGATGTATTGTTCCTAGACTACGGATGGCAACTCGTGCAGGAGAAGTGAGTAAAGGAATGACTGTTAAAAATCGAGCAATTATTACTGCCACCAAACAAGTTGTTGAAGCCTTACCTGGTGCTGTTGGTTGTCTTACTGTGCAATGTTTTTTACTACCAAAGGGACAAATTAAATTTATCGAAATTAATCCTCGTTTTGGTGGGGGTATTCCTCTTTCTATCCAAGCTGGTGCTAACTTTCCTCTTTGGATTATTGAGATGAGTTTAAATCGCGATCCTCAAATAGTTATAGATGGATGGCAAGAAGGAGTTGTTATGCTGCGTTACGATGAATCTGTTTTTGTCACTAAAGAAATGATTTAAACAGAAGAAACTATAGCAGTACGCACATACATTAGGACACTACGTTGAATGTAGAGTCGTTTCGTGAAACAGTTGCGTTGAGCTGGTTACCCTCGGTGCGCGTTCCTTTGCGGATTATAAATTCCGCAGGGTCGCACCGCTTGAGCAAACTGTTGAACCCGAAGGGCGAAACGCCTCTACAGTATTTTTTGTCCTAACTTAAATTTGTATTGCTATAGTAAATAATTGGGTAGTACTACAAAGGACAGGATGAATTCACAGATAAAGAAGCGTTATAATGACGGCATTGCTAATCGTTATAATTAGTTTCACTACAAAGGAATCACTACCCAACCTGTTGATTTCCCAATGGGAATTGCTGAGTGAACCGCTGCTCTAGCATTACTCCAACTTTAGCGTCCCCCGTTTCAACAACTCGTTTGTACATCTCCTCACGGAACTTTGATGGTATGGTATCAATCTGCTTTTTCATCACAGATTCAATAGTACCTGAGGCTGTACCTTCACTACCTTTTTTACCCCCTGACAAATATTTATACCCTTTGCCTCTGTGAGACATACGGAACATCCTCAACATATCAATACCCCGATTATAAGCTTCATGGAGTTCTGAATACTCGCTTACGAAGGCTCTCAGCGTACATCCAACTAGATCCATGGCCAGAGAGAATTGACGCATAAACTGAGGCATGCGTACTCGATTTTTCCTCAGTGTTGCGTACATTAGTGAAGAACCTTGAATCTGGAAAAATGCATCCAAAGCATTGATGATAAGGGTCTGAGTACCTGATGGTCCACTACCACCATTGATCTGCCAAGTGTGTGGAGCTTCCACCGCATCTACCCAAATAGTAGAGCTAACATTTTGCTCTCGCATTTTGAAGAAAATATCAAACGTAACTTTAGCATGATCTGCTATCTGATTAAGAATTAAATTTATTTGGGAGATAGCTTCTGAAGTTACTCCTTCTGTATTGATTTTGTGCATTAACTCAGCGCATTCACTCATTTTTAGGTATATGTATTTCCCTTGTGCCTCCATCTGCCCAAAGACTAAATTAAAATTCTCTTCTGTCTTGCGCCATTGAGGATCGTGATTAAATACCCAGCGTGTCCGATTGGGTAGAATTATTTGTTCCTCTGTCGTCAGGAATTGATTGCTAGTAGTATTTGTTCGGTAGCAGTTGAGTAGATTAAGAGAGAACATACAGCCACCATCACCTGATATTTGGAGATGTTCATGTATGCGCCGCCAGAGACCAATCATCAGAGGAGGAAAATCGATGCAGGATTCCTCTCTGACTTGTGGCAGAACTGGTATTGTTCCCCAGCGAAAGGCATGACCTAGATAGGTTAATGTGGCTAGCAATCCACAGAGAACTGGATGAAAGCTTAAGTCTTCATAAGAACTTGTAATTACTAGTTCTTCTAAGGTCGCAAATGACTCCTCTGCTAAGTTTGGATTGAGATTAGCCAGTTGCTGTTCAACCCACTCTCGATACTCATAAGGACTACTGGCAAGGTGCATTCGTTGCGGTGTTTCCTGAGCAATGTCAATCCATACTTGAAAGATTTCTGGTAATTCAAAATCTGGCTGTGGTGGCCAATGCTGTGTCTTGAGTAATTTTTGCGTTTTTTTGAGAGTGGGTAAAACTGCTTTGATCTCACCAAGATGTTGTTTAAGCTTATCCTCATATCTATCCAGCAAATCGTTGCCTACATCATCACCTTCGTCACCACTGATAACATCATTGCCTTCTCCCTCGTTGAGCCGTTCATTGCCAGCTTGTCTGGGCAAAAGATTATTATTATCCAGTCCCCTAATGTTATCATCGCCTCCTAAACCGAGAAGATTCTCTGCCTCGTTAATGCTGGAAAGAAAATCATGATTGTTATTACCAAAAGTATCCATTTCTGTTGTCCTCTGAGTAAATTGTTTTCAAAACGTGGACGTAGCATTTCTGTCATCTTCATGTTTTTATTTATAAGGAATAATCAGGATTAAATCGGGAAGAGAGCAAGAAAAATTAGAGAAACAAGGAGACAAAAACAACCTTCTACTGAAGGTTGTCCCTGTAGCAAGTGTCTTTCGCTGGGCAACAACTGTTTTTGAGCGCACCCTAAAAAAAAGATTATAGTTTAGTCAAAAATCGACATAAGAAGCCCAACTGAATGGAAATTATGCTACCTTCTGCTTTAGATGTCTTGCCTTAATTCAAGCCACTGTTGAATTTCTGCTTCGTCAGCGATAAATTTGGAGACACCAGAGAGAGGATAGTAAACATACCAATAGCGGTTGTGCTCTCGATCGCTACTTTGGCGAATTTGAGGTCGATAGCCATAAAGGAGGAAGCGAATTAGGAGTCGAGAAAAGTTAAGCAAGCGAAACAGAAATGAGATGAGGGAAGGAGGAAGAGTATAACTGTGCCGACAGAAAAGAGCAGCATATTCAGAGGCAACAGTTGTCTTTGGCTGATGGGAAGTAGAGTTAGCTTGATGGAGGAAAGGTAATTTCATCGTTCTAAGGTTGGGATTGAGGTAGTAGGTATTGTTATTCGCTCGTCTAGTTCTAATAGGTTTGAGGCATGAGAAAATATGCCACTGCCCTGATTCTTATTACAAGAGAGAATCGGGAGAAAGTAGAGAAAAAATTAGCTTATTCGCAGTAGACTAAAGATAGATATCTCTTGTAGATTGCTTATTTACTTAGAGCTAATCAAAACAAGGAGCAAGAACAATGGCAGACCTATTAGAGCAGAAATGCATTCCTTGTACTGGTAGCTTACCCGCAGCCAGCGAAGAAGAAATTAAGACTTATAAACCTCAGATACCTGAGTGGGATATTATTAGCGAACAAGGGGAATTACATCTACAAAGGGTGTATAAGTTTCCCAATTTTAAAACGGCACTGGCTTTTACTAACTTGGTAGGAGAAGCAGCAGAAGCAGAAGGACATCATCCCAGTTTACTGACTGAATGGGGTCAAGTCACTATAACTTGGTGGACTCATGCCATTAAGGGACTGCATCAGAATGATTTTATTATGGCAGCCAAAAGCGATCGCCTGGCTAATTTCCTGAAGTTGGATTAGTCAAGATTGCTGTAATTTTTCTGGACTATCAAGTAATGGAACAGGGTGATTTCCTGAAATATTTGTACCAGGTTTTGAGCGTATTTATCAGTCCCTGTAGGGGCGCATCGCGATGCGCCCCTACGCCAATGGTATGTTCTCGACCATAAACTGACAATTCAGAAAGAAGCTGGAAGCGTAGATTCAGTATAAATTATTCAATACCTTAATCTAGGTAACAGGATAACCGCTGTCAAACTGAATAACTGATAACCAATTAACTGACTATGGCTGCTAATCGTATTTTCGTATTTTTAGAAATATTTGCTAGAGAAGGTGGTATTCAATCCTATGTTAAGGATATTTTTCAAGCTTATAACCAGATAGACAAAATTAAAGCCGATCGAGCAGAAGTATTTTTACTGCGAGACGAGCCTGAATGCGAAAATCCTTATGAAACGGAAATATTTAAGTTTCATTATCTCAAAGCCTCATCTCTTTGGCAGGGAAGATTAAAATTAGTTTTATCTCTATTAAGCTGTCTTCTTTTCCGTCGTCCCCAACATATTTATTGTGGTCATATTAATTTAGTTACTCTAGTTAATAGTTTATGTCAGCCTTTAGGT
>JBFRWE010000414.1:0-4334 GCA_051439345.1 Xenococcaceae cyanobacterium | reverse complement strand
CATTAACTATTACTATCCGCATTCTAGTTAAACCTGGAATGGAAGAAAAATTTAAGCAAGAATACTTATCAATCATACCTTTCATTCTCAATGAAGAAGGTTGCATCAACTACAATCTTTATCAATCTAGAACCGATCCCACAGTATTTATTCTTTATGAAAACTGGGTAAGCCAAGAAGATTATGCCAAGCACTTACAAATGTCTTACATGCAGGTGGTCAACGAGAAAGCAGATCTGTTTTTGGCAGAACCGATTGAAATCGATCTATGGGGAAAAGTTTTCTAAGGTTAGTATGCTTTTGTTTTAAATTAATTAACTTTTCGTAAACAGATATTAAAAAGTAGCAAATTATACATTTTTCTTGTTTCAATAAAAATATGAGGGTTTTCTATTGATTACAATGAGGAAAATTAAAGCTCTTTCTTAAGAAAAATTTAGTAATTTTTCTTTATCCATTATCAATTAATAATTTAAGATTTAAAAAGATTTAGGGGGTCTTTTATGACTCAAACCACTGTTGCTACTTCTCTATTTTCTCATCAATTAAAAGAATCTCAAAGCACGCAAACTAGACATTCCTTATTTGCTGATGCTAGTAAGCGGTTAGAACAAGCCTTAAAGCATATTTCTATGTCGGAAGATGCGATCGAAAGATTAAGACATCCCAAAACTAGTTTAACTGTGTCAATTCCTGTGAGGATGGATAATGGTTCTTTGCAGGTCTTTCAAGGTTATCGGGTACGTTACGATGATACTAGAGGACCAGGCAAAGGAGGGGTACGGTATCATCCTAATGTTACCTTAGATGAAGTACAATCTCTAGCCTTTTGGATGACTTTTAAGTGTGCCTTATTAGATTTACCCTTTGGAGGTGCTAAAGGCGGAATTACCGTTAATCCGAAAGAATTATCGAAAGCAGAATTGGAAAGATTGAGTCGGGGTTATATTGATGCGATCGCTGATTTCATTGGCCCAGATGTAGATATTCCTGCCCCTGATGTTTATACCAACGCCACTATTATGGGTTGGATGATGGATCAATATAGCATCATTAAACGTCAATTATCGCGGGGAGTAGTAACAGGAAAACCTTTGACGTTAGGCGGTAGTGAAGGCAGAAATAAGGCTACAGCTACAGGGGCATTTTATGTAATTGGGGCAACTTTACCCAAATTTGTTAAAAACCCATACAATACAACAGTAGCAATCCAAGGTTTTGGTAATGCAGGCTCAATCTTAGCAGAATTACTATTTAAAGCTGGATACAAAGTAGTTGCAGTCAGTGATTCCCAAGGAGGTATCTATACACCCCAAGGGTTAGATATTCCCAGTATTCGTGAATATAAAAATCGTAGCCGTAGTATTAAAGCTGTTTATTGTGAGGATACGGTTTGCAGTATTGTAGAACATCAAGTTATTAGTAATGCAGAATTACTTGCTTTAGATGTAGATGTTTTAATTCCTGCTGCTTTAGAAAACCAAATTACAGCAGATAATGCTAACGATGTTAAAGCTAAGTTTATTTTTGAAGTTGCTAATGGTCCGATCGCCTCTGCTGCCGATCCTATTCTGGCAGAAAAGGGCATTCATGTCTTTCCAGATATTTTGGTCAATGCTGGTGGTGTAACTGTTAGTTATTTTGAATGGGTGCAAAATCGTAATGGTTGGTACTGGACGTTAGAAGAAGTCAATCAACGTCTTAAAGTTAAAATGGAAGCAGAAACCGAAAGAGTTTGGTCTATTGCCCAAAAATTGTCTGTAGATGTCCGTACTGCTGCCTATGTTCATGGACTAAATCGTCTGGGAGAGGCTTTGGACGCCAAAGGAACAAGAAATTACTACAATAACCCAGGTTAAAGGATTAGTATTAAGTAATTTTGCTCATCATTTTTGGTTATTGATAGACTTCACAGATACATAGAGATAAATAAAGATATATTTTCGGGAGGTTTGTTCAATTAGTTACATAACTAATAATTAATAACTGATAACTAATAACTAATACCTAATAACTTATAAGTTAATGTCTCTAGAAACAAGCAACATGTATGATGTAGTGATTATTGGCGCGGGAGTTTGTGGAACTTCTTTGCTATATACTTTAAGCAATTATACTAATATCAAAAAAATTGCTTTGATTGAGAAAAATCCAGCAGTGGCATTGGTTAATTCCCATAAGACTAGTAATAGTCAGACTCTTCATTTTGGAGATATAGAAACTAACTATACTCTGGAAAAAGCCACCAAAGTTAATCGTGCTGCTACTTTAGTTAAAAATTACCTTCTGCAACGCGATCGCCAAGAAATAATTCATACCAAATATCATAAAATGGTCTTGGCTGTTGGTCATCAACAAGTAGAAAAGTTACGGTCAAGATATCAAGAGTTTAAAAGTTTATTTCCCGATCTAAGCTTGCTAAATACAGAACAAATAGTGTCTTTTGAACCTAAAGTATTAGAGGGAAGAGCAACAGATGAAGAAATTATCGCTTTATTTACTCCTGAAGGTTATACAATCAATTTTCAAAAACTAGCAGAATCATTTTTAGATAATGCTTTAGAGCAAGAAGAAAAAACTATTGATGTAATGATGGAGACAAAAGTTACCAAAATAGTTAAACAAAATGATCTTTATTTAATTAAAGCAGGACAAAAAAATCTTGTCGCTAAAACCGTTGCCGTGATGGCAGGAGCGCATAGTTTATTACTAGCTAAATCTTTGGGTTATGGAAAGCAATATGCTCTTCTTAGTGCTGCGGGTAGCTTTTATTTTGCCCCAGAAATGCTCAAAGGTAAAGTTTATACCGTTCAGCGTCAGAAATTACCTTTTGCTGCTATTCACGGCGATCCTGAAGTAGATAATCCTCATATTACTAGATTTGGTCCAACTGCTAAAGTTCTACCTATGTTGGAACGTCATAATTATGCTACTATTTATGAGTATTTTAAGACAGCAGGACTTAGTTTAAAAGCTTTTCAAAGTTTCTTTAAAATACTATCAGATCTAACAATTTTAAAATATATCTTAGTCAACTTTCTCTACGATATTCCTGTCATTGGCAAAAGATTATTTATTCGAGAAGTAAAAAAAATTATTCCCTCAATTAAGCTAATGGATCTAAATTATGCCAAGGGTTATGGAGGAATTAGACCTCAGGTTGTTAACCTAGAAACCCAAAGTTTAGATTTAGGAGAGGCTAAAATTGTCGGAGATAAAATTATCTTTAATATTACTCCTTCCCCTGGCGCATCTACTTGCTTACAAAATGCCGAAGATGACACCACTAGAATAGTCAACTTTTTAGGCGATCGCTATTATTTTAATCAGCAAAAATTTCAAGAAGATTTAGAAGCGATTGCAACTACTATCTAGAACAATAATAATTATTTATGACCACAAAAAAAACTCTCGATGCTATTTCTCTTCCTCCCAACGCAGGAGAAAAACCAACCAATTTATTAATAGTGCTTCATGGTTGGGGTGCTAACTATCAAGATTTAGCTCCTGTGACTTCTATGTTAAATTTACCTGGTTTTGCTTATATCTTTCCTAATGCACCTTTCGAGCATCCACAAGTACCAGGGGGAAGAGCTTGGTATGCTCTAGAAACTGAAGAATACAGTGGTTTAACTGAGAGTAAACAAATATTACGAGACTGGTTACTGTCCTTACCCAACACTACAGGAATTCCTTTGGAGAAGACTATTCTGACAGGCTTTTCTCAAGGAGGAGCAATGACTTTAGATGTAGGATTCACTCTACCCTTGGCTGGCTTATGCAGTTTAAGTGGATATCTCCATGCTGCACCACAAAAACAAAATGAATCCGTTGATTTTCCGCCAGTATTAATAGTCCACGGTACCCAAGACCCTGTTATTCCTATTGAAGCAGCACAACAAGCAAGAGACAAATTAAATGCTATTGGTGTAAAGGTAAAATATCAAGAATTTGCCATGGGACACGAAATTCAACCACCAGTATTAACCTTAATACAAGAATTTATTGACTCATTATGTTAGTCACTGCTGGATTAATCATTTTAAATATTTTTTGGGTTAATGTATCTGTTTTAGGGCAGAATATAGAGAAGACTGAAAGCTGAGAGGATAATCAATAACTGTGAATCTATTGGTATAGTGTCTTTTGGCCAGTATATGACCCTCGTGAATGTGGGTTCAAGCCCCGCCCTTTAGGGCGACCAGTATAGTAATTTTAGCCCAGTAGATGATACAATGACGCTAATCATAGCAGCCTCAAATGTTTGTTTTAGAGTTTAAAGTTCGTAATCCCAAGAGCAAGCAATGCCAATCAATAGAAGAAGCTATTAGGAC
>JBFRWE010000413.1:0-5008 GCA_051439345.1 Xenococcaceae cyanobacterium | reverse complement strand
CAGATAGCGATCGCTACCAGCAAGAAAGAGTTAATCTAAATCTTAAACCCAGTACCATAACCACTTTAAAAAAAGGATTGAGAGCAGTAGTAGCAGGAGGAACAGGCGGTAGACTAAACATCCCCGAAATACCAACCGCAGCAGGAAAAAGCGGAACTGCCGAAGCTCCTCCTGGTGAACCCCATACTTGGTTTGGAGCTTTTGCTCCTTACGAAAATCCGCAAATTGTAGTGGTTGCTTTTGCCGAACATTCTGGTGGTGGCGGTAGCTCTGTTGCTGCCCCGATGGTAAGAGATGTAATGAAAGCTTATTTTAAAAAGTGAATTTGGAGTAGTGGCAAGGCAGTACCTTGCCCGTACAGTAGTTATGATTTTCTTCTTAGACGCAAAATTAAACCCAAGCAAACTAGAAAATAACCTGTAGTGACTAGAGCATTGGTATAGAGTAATCTTAAAGCAACTAATTCTGAGCCTTGGCTGGAGCCGATAGATAACAGACCATAAGCACATAACCAAATCAAAGTTAATTTGATAGATAAACGACTGGCTTTTTGGTGTTGGAGATCGGCGGAGCTGGCACTACCGCGATCGCTGTTTTTACGAGACAAAGTCCACAGAGAAGGGATAATCCCTACAATAGGAAGATAATAGATTCCTAGTTCTAATTGTCGCTTTTTCTTTTCAGAATCTAAATGGTAATTACTCATGACATACTAAAAACTAATGACTAATGACTGAAATTGCAGCTATTGTTCTAGCTGGAGGCAAAAGCTCGCGGATGGGACAAGATAAAGCCCTAATTAAGTTAGGAGATCGACCTTGGCTTTATCAAATTTGCACTCTGGCGCAAAAATGTGCAACTCAAGTTTACGTGGTAACGCCTTGGGTTGAAAAATATCAAGATATGTTACCGAATAATTGCCAAATAATCCCCGAAAAAATTAGACATCAAGGTCCTTTGGTCGGTTTTGCTGTAGGTTTACAATATGTAAAGCAAGAATGGGTATTATTACTAGCATGTGACTTACCCTTGCTAACAGCAGCAGTAGTTCAACAATGGTGTACGTATTTACCGACGGTATCTTCAGAGTCAATTGCCCTTTTACCAAGCTCTAGAAAAGGTTGGGAACCTTTATGTGGCTTTTATCGCCTTAGTTGTTTGTCTTTACTAACAACTTATCTTGAAGGGGGTGGTAAATCTTTTCAATCTTGGTTATCTAATCATCAAGTCCAAGAACTACCGATCGGCGATCGCCAAATACTTTTTAATTGCAATACACCAGAAGATTTAAAAAAAATTCCCAATTTTAGTTAACAAAGTGACACAATTTATTCCTCAAATTACTAAAGATGGTTCGCCTACTTTTTTTTCTCCAGAATTTAATGAAGCTTTTCATTCTTATTACGGAGCCAAACAAGAAGCGGAAAAGAAATTTTTTGAGCCTTCTTTACTTAAAGATAAAGCTTGTTTACAAAAGCCAAAATCTTCTAACTGTCTTAATTTACTAGATATTTGTTACGGATTAGGTTATAACAGTGCATCTGCATTAGCAGGTATTTGGTCAGTTAATCCTCAATGTAAAGTTAACTTAATCGCTCTAGAAATAGATGCGACTGTTCCCCTTCAAGCAATAAGACACAATTTATTAGCTCAATGGCAGATGCCTATTCCTCAATTGCTTACCCAACTAGCAACTACTAAACATATTCAAACGGATTATTTGGCAGCATCTTTAGTAATTGATGATGCCAGAAAAACCATTCAGCAGCTTGATGATTTTTCTGCCGATGGGAATGTTTGGCAAGCTGATGCTATTTTTCTTGACCCTTTTTCACCACCAAAATGTCCCCAACTTTGGACAGTAGAATTCTTAAAATTAGTAGCTAAATGTCTGAAACCTAACGGTAGAATTGTTACTTATTCCAGTTCGGCAGCAGCAAGAACAGCTTTATCTTTAGCTGGCTTGAAAGTCGGTTCTACTACAAGTTTAGGTAGGAAATCTCCAGGAACAGTAGCTAGTTTTTCTGCTATCAATTTACCTACTATATCTCTTCAAGAACAAGAACATCTTCAAACTCGTGCTGCTATTCCCTATCGAGATCCTACATTGCAAGATACTGCCGAGAGGATTCGACAGCAACGAGAATTGGAACAGCAAGCTAGTAAATTAGAACCTACTAGTAAATGGAAAAAACGTTGGTCATCTCCATTGAATTGTATGATATCTAATGTTAACTAATAAATGAAACAGAGATATACTAATTACAGTTAAGTTAATAAAAGTTCAAAGCAGACCAAGTTACTTTATGGTAGACCTCTACCTAAATTAGGTAGATCCGTAAATATATCTAAATAATTTTGCTCGATTACCCACTGATGTCAAAAATATTAGCTATATGTCCGTAAAAAAGCTGATTTCAAACACACAAAAAATGATCATAATAATATAAATAAGATTATCAAACCCAACTATATAAATTATGCTAGTTGATTGATTGCTCTCTGTAGAGTGTGGATTTAGAAACCACATCATCTTCTCCTACACGACTGAAAGACCATGCTTTTAAGTATTAAATATACTCAAAGTCTTTAGTAATTTAAAAAATGATGAATCAAGTATTTGGGTTATCTCTATCGACTGAACTAAATTCTCCAGTGATAAATAAACGAAATCAAGCTCCTGCTAAGATACTAATTGTTGATGATCGCCCCTATAGCCGTATGCCTGCTAGAGATTTGCTCTTGTTAGACGGCTATGAAGTATTAGAAGCAGACGGAGGCTCTTCGGTTTTTGAGTCCGTTATCGATAATAAGCCAGATTTAGTTTTACTGGACGTGGTACTTTCAGAGGTAGATGGCTTTGAAATATGTAAACTACTTAAGCAAGACCACAGGACTAGCCAAATTCCTATTATCCTAGCTGCGGTAGCTGATACTAGAGAATATCGTCGGAAAGTCAGAGAAGCTGACGGAGATGATTTTTTAACCAAACCTTTCGATCATTTTCAATTATCAACTAGAGTTAAATCCTTAATCGATCAAAAGCGTCTCAAAGAAGGAGTAGAACAAGTCCTAGTTGATATCGCTAAGGTGATGGAAAGTCGTTCTTCTGATAGTGGTAGTTCTTCTACTAAAGTTGCGAGTTTAGCGCGTTCTTTCGGTGAATATTTAAACATTTCGCCTAAAGCGATCGAAAATTTGGTATTTGCTGCTAATGTTCATGACATTGGCGAAGTGGCTATACCAGATGCTGTTTTACTCAAAAAAGGAGAACTAACTAGTCAAGAAAGAGAATTGATTCATCAGCATGTTCTCATTGGTGAAAAACTTTGCCAACCTTTAGGTAATCGTCAAGGTGTATTACCTATTATTCGCCATCATCATGAACGTTGGGATGGTAGTGGTTATCCTGATGGTTTAGCAGGTAATGAAATTCCTCAACTGGCACAAATTTTCCAAATTCTCGATATTTATACGGCTTTAACTAGTGAAAGACCCCACAAAAAAGCCTATACTCCTACTCAAGCTCTAGAAATTATTGCTGAAGAAACTGACAAGGGGTGGCGAAATCCTCAAGTGGTTGAGCAATTTACGGCATTTATCCGTGCTGTCGAAGACCAAAAACAACTTCAAGAAAGTATTCAGATTTTAAATAAAAACTAATTAAGAATTCGCAATAATTAAACAACAAAACAAAAATATTTTTTGCTCTGACTCCCAGAGACAAGCTATACTCCAAATCGGATTTGTTAATACTAATAGTCGAATACCATGGTAGCGGTAGCAATTTTAGCAGCAGGGCGCGGAACTCGTATGAAATCCGATTTGCCCAAAGTTTTACACTCTTTGGGAGGGCGATCGCTCGTTGAACGAGTACTCGATAGCTGTCATTTACTCAACCCAGAGAGGCAGATAGTTATTATTGGCTATCAAGGGAACAAGATCGAACAAGCATTAGACTCAAGAAGTAAAGTAGAATTTGTCGAGCAAACAGAACAACTAGGGACTGGTCATGCTGTTCAACAATTATTGCCTTGTCTAGAGGGGTTTTCTGGGGATCTACTGGTTGTCAATGGAGATGCACCTTTATTGCGTCCAGAAACGCTACAACAACTAGTACAAACTCATCAACAAAATCAAAATGCAGCCACTCTTTTAACTGCTCAGTTACCTAATCCTCAAGGATACGGGCGGGTTTTTTGTGCTGGAGATAATCTTGTTAATCAAATTATAGAAGACCGCGACTGTAGTCCTGCTCAAAAACAAAATCATCGTGTTAATGCTGGTATTTACTGTTTTAATTGGCAAAAGTTAGCAGAAGTCTTACCTAAACTTTCTACTAACAACGATCAACAAGAATATTATCTGACTGAAGTAGTAGATTACCTCACTCCCGTTATGGCAGTTGATGTAGAAGATTACCTAGAAATTAGTGGGATTAACGATCGCCAACAACTGGCTAACGCCTATGATATTTTACAAGCTCGAATTAAAAATAATTGGATGAAAGCAGGGGTAACAATGATTAACCCTGACAGTATCACTATAGATGAAACAGTAAAGTTACAAACTGATGTAATCATTGAGCCACAAACTCATCTACGAGGAAATACGGAGATTGGTCGAGGAAGTCGTATTGGTCCTGGTAGTCTGATTGAAAATAGTCAAATTGGCGAAAATGTTACTGTCCAATATTCGGTAGTAAGTGATGCTGAAGTTCTTGCGGATAGTAGGATTGGTCCTTATGCCCATCTTCGTGGTCAAGCTGTGGTAGGAGAAAATTGCCGAGTTGGTAATTTTGTCGAGTTGAAAAAGACTACTATCGGCAACAAAACTAATGTAGCTCATTTGTCATATTTAGGCGATGCAACTTTGGGTGGTTGTGTAAACGTTGGTGCTGGAACAATTACTGCTAATTACGACGGTGTCAGAAAACATCAAACTATAATTGGCGATCGCACTAAAACAGGAGCAAATAGTGTTATGGTCGCCCCTATTACTTTGGGAG
>JBFRWE010000412.1:0-12212 GCA_051439345.1 Xenococcaceae cyanobacterium | reverse complement strand
GGCGCAAAGGAGAAGGAAATTGGACAGGGGTAATGGGTGCAATTTCCCGTGGAGAAACTGTACAGGTAATTCAAGAAGTAGGTTCAACTCTCTGGCAAGAACATTTACCAGATAAACACTCTTTTTATTTTGGTTTTCCTGAATCTCAAGAATCTATTACCTCTAAAGCCCGCATTTGGATTAGTCCTACTAAAAGAAAGTTTAATCCTGACTCAGACTTACCCAAAGTTCAATGGCATCCCAGAGTATTGTGGCTAGGAATTGGTTGTGAACGAGGGACATCTAAAAAATTAATTGAGACAGCTATAACCACTACCTGTCAAAAATATCATCTAGCTACAGAAGCGATCGCAGGAATTGCGACGATCGATCTTAAAGCTGACGAACAAGGTATTTTAGAATTATGTGACGGTTGGAATTTACCTTTAAAAACTTTCTCGGCTGAAGTATTGAAGCAAGTTGAAGTACCAACTCCCTCTAATGTGGTTAACCAAGAAGTGGGTACTCCTAGTGTTGCCGAAGCAGCAGCAATATTAGCAAGTAAAGAGGGAACAGGGAACAGGGAACAGGGAACAGTCTTGGTTAAAAATAAAAATTGTTTTTTAACTGATGTTTTACTAGTTCCCAAACAAATATTTAAACTAGACCATGAACCAGGGGCAGTAACAGTTGCGATCGCCCAATCTGAACTAGAATATACAGGGCGTACTGGTAAAGTATATCTAGTTGGTATTGGTCCTGGTAGCCTTGAGCAAATCACTCCTGCTGCTAAGACTGCTATCACCGAAGCGGATGCTGTTATTGGTTATTCTCTCTATACCGATCTAATTAAATCTCTATTTCGCCCAGGACAAATTATTGAATCTTTACCCATTACTCAAGAAAGACAAAGGGCGCAAAGAGCAATAGAATTAGCCCAGTGGGGTTTAACTGTCGCTGTAGTTTCCTCTGGTGACTGTGGGATCTATGGCATGGCTGGTTTAGTTTTGGAAGAACTACAAACCAATAATTGGGATGGTAAAACTCCCCAAGTAGAAGTATTCCCTGGTATTTCCGCTATTCAAGCTGCTGCTGCTAGAGTAGGTGCGCCGTTAATGCACGACTTTTGTGCCATTAGTTTAAGTGATTTGTTAACTCCCTGGGAAGTAATTGAGAAACGTTTACAAGCTGCTGCCATGGGCGATTTTGTCACCGCAATTTATAATCCTCGATCGCAACAACGTACTCAACAAATTATTATTGCCCAACAAATCTTTTTACAACATCGTCATCCCCACACCCCTGTTGCGATCGTTCATTCTGCTTATCGTCAAGACGAACAAATTAATCTTACTACTCTAGCCAAGATGTTAGATAGTTCGATTGATATGCTCACAACAGTTGTTATCGGCAATAGTAACACCCGTAATTATGCTAACTGGATGATAACTCCTAGGGGATATTTAGGTTTCGAGCAAAAAGATTAACCTAGGGGCGGTTCGCGAACCGCCCCTACTAATAATCCTGTTGTTCGTCTATGGGGAAAAATTGATTAACTAAACCCGATACAAAAGAAAGGACGATCGAACCAAAAATAGCAGGAAAGAAACCACCTACGGTAAAACCAGGAGTAAGATAACCTACTAAACCAAGAGCGATCGCATTGACTACTAACAGGAATAATCCTAAAGTTAAAATCGTTAAAGGCAAAGTAAATAAAATTAAGATTGGTTTAACGATCGCATTGACCAATCCTAATACCACTGCCCCTATAGCAGCAGCAGTAAAACCTGTAATAGCTAACCCAGGTACAACCCAAGCTGTAATTAACAATGAGATAGCACTTGCTAACCAAGTAAGTAAAAATTGCACCATTGACTTTGATTGTTAATTCTGTCAAGAGATTTCATAGTCTAATTGTACCTTTTCTCTTTATCCGACTTGAATTAATCGAGCCAAATTAATCAGACTACATTGAGTTACAAGCAGGTGCAACCTACACCCTCCATTTTCACAAATGATCTAGAACTGCTATAGATTTGATTGGCAGGAGATTAGGCTGCATAAAAACGACATTCTTTACCTAATAGAACAATAATAGAGCAATTAAAGGTAAAGGAAAATGATAACAAATATTAAATCAAACCAGGCTTTTTCACAAATCAATTATTCTGATTGGGCTTTTCTACCTAATATGCTGAGTGGTACAGCAGGAATTATTCTAGGTTATGCGATCGCTTTTATGTTGGGTTGGATTTGAGTACATATAGTAAGAGCAAAAATCATCATGACACAATCAAAATACTTCTCTTCTCCTTATGATTCTGATGCATCGCTAGCTTTTTTGTTGCTCTCAAATCAGTCATTGTATCCTGGTTCTGATTGTGAAGCAACTATGCTTCAAGAAGCTTTGGCTGTTACCAATGATCCGCCAGCAGAAAAAAAACCCAATTATGTTCTCACTATTGGATTAGAAGCATTAGTCACTCTCCTGTTAATCGGAATGGGATTATTAGTTCAGTTCAGCCACAAAACCGATATCGCTATTACTAGCTTAGAATTACAGGAAGCAGAAAATATTCACCAGAAATATCAAGCTTAAAAACTCCAAGAGAAGTGTAAGCTTAGACGCATTTAAACTGCATTCTTCAATTCTGGTCAAGGCAATAGGCAAGAGGGAATAGGCAACAGAGAGTAGGCAACTTAGGTGAGTCCAAGCTTAAACCATTTTCTTGTAGAGAGTTTCCTTGACTATACTAGATACTGAGTAGAGAGTGAATCAAGCATATGTTGATAGAAAAAAGTAGCCTCAAGTCCTTCGGGATGAGAAATTAGGGTTGGCTTGACACTGCCAGGTTGTCGTTAGGGATAACGAGGAAAGTAGCTTTGTGATACCGCCGAGATTCTGCAAATATAAGCGTTAGCCTTAGTCATATGAGTATGACAATATTATTCCATCCCGTACCAAGATCGCAAAGGTGATGAAAGGTTTGCTCTAGGTTTAGCAGGAGTTGCACTCCAAGCAGTAATAAAAAACCGCTCTTGCTTCCCTGTGGTCAATTAGTGAAAGTAATCATCCAGGTATTTGGGCTTCTTTTGTTCTTATCTGTAGTTGGCTATAACAGTTAATAGTTATCAGTCATCTCTCACTTTTGAGAATTGATCTTAGCTCTAATTTCTTCAACCCTGGCTCGATTTACCCCTAAATCAGATTTACCTAGACGAGAAGCAGACCGAACATGAATAACATTTTCATTGGGATCGAGATAAAATTCGACATCATCTACGTATCCCATTAACTTACTTTTAAATTCTGCATAAAGATAATTGTCAGTCTCTTTAATAATAGTTGTCCTTTCCATGTTGTCTACTATTTTTTTGACCTCAGAAATAGGCACTGCTGGCAAAGGTTCTACTTTTTCTTGTGAATTGTCACTTTGAGAACTAACACAGTTGGGTGTGCCAGGGCATGGCTTAAGTTTTCCATTATTTACTCCCAAATCATCTGGTCTCGTTCCTGAAAAATTAAACATTGTATTCTGTTTTATAAAGCTTATTCATAATTGTTCATTTTAACGAACAAAGGCAGCGAAACAAAGCTTTTCTGAAGAAAGGTAGCAGTTAAGATTGGCATAATTGCTCAAAATCGAGTCTCTCTATCTTAGGGGAAAAAGGAATAGTGACTCGTTTGGCAGAGGATTTAGACCTCTACCAAACTTTTTTCTTTGTAAATTCTTAATTTTTTATATACCCCTCCCCCCTATAGGGATGCTAATCTAAATTCAGCTACATATAAAATTGGGAAATATCCTCCCAGACATAGAAGCAGATAAAGTTCCATTCATTTGACGGAGTTGAGTGTGGTTACTACCCCAGAAAAAACAACAACCCTAGGACAAAATTCCCATACAGAAAAAAGCGATCGAGTAGCAGTCTTGCTAATGGGATATGGTGAAGTAGAAAGCTATGAAGACTTTGCTAACTATAACGAACAAGCTTTAAATTTACTAACAGCAAAATTTGCTCCTGTCCCTACTTGGGTTTATCCTCCTCTTGCTAAGTTGCTAGCAATGTTTGACTTACATGAATGGAGTCATCAACACGGTAATTTTATTTCTCCCCACAACAAGATTTTTGAAGCCCAAAGGGCAGGAATAGAAAAAGAATTACAACAAACTTGGGGAGAGAAAGTAAAGGTATTTAAAGCTTTCAACTTTTGCGCTCCTTTTCTTCCTGAACAAATATTAACTCAGATTAAGGAAGAAGGATTTGATAAGCTCCTTATTTATCCTCTTTTAGTAGTAGATTCTATCTTTACTAGTGGTATTGCTGTAGAACAAGTTAATAATGCTTTAGCAAACTTAGCAGAAGGAGAAGAACACTGGCTTAAAGGTACTCGTTATATTCCTTCTTTTTATAATCAACCAGCTTATGTTAAATTGCTAGCCAACATGGTAGAAGAAAAAATAGAGGCTGAGTTGGCTCAAGCTCATTTACCTTCTCAAACTGGTATTGTGTTGATGAATCATGGTTGTCCTCATAAAGCCAAAGGGTTCACTTCTGGTATCGATGAAAGTCAGGCTCTCTATGAGTTAGTCCGAGAAGAGTTAATCTACAAATATCCTCTGATTTCTGTTGGTTGGCTCAATCATGACACACCTTTAATTGAGTGGACGCAACCCAATGTAGAATTAGCTGCCAAAAACCTCATTGAATTAGGGGCAACATCAGTTATTATGATGCCCATTGGTTTTGCTACGGAAAACCACGAAACTCTACTGGATGTAGATCATATTATTCACCATCTACAACATAAATATTCTCAGGTTACTTTTCTACGAATGCCCTGTGTTAACGATAATGCAGAATTCCTGAAGATGGTAGCAGATTGGGCAAATCCACAGATTGAAGCTTTGTTCTCTACTGAGGCAGTAAGTGTTAAACCAAGTCTAGCAGTATCTCAAGCAGTTCACTCTCACGAACATCATCATCATCATTAAGTAAAAAGCTTTTAGTTTTTAGACAGATGCGATCGCTCGTATCTGTTTTTTTGTACTACTCAGGACATGGTTTTAATGTCATAAAATTTTAAAATGAGGATTGCTGCATTGCTGCATTGCACTAACAAAAACAAACAACTAACAACTACACAAAACAACCCAACAAAAATTAATCAATCGGGGTCTAGTACTGCGATAACCTAGATCAAGTGCTTAAAATTTGTTTTAGATAGACCACTTATGACATCTGTTAATATCTCTCAGCGTACTATTCGTATCGGCTCGCGTAAAAGTCAATTAGCTTTAGTACAAACTTATTGGGTCAAGGAAGAATTAGAAAAACACTTCCCTAATATTCAATTTGAAGTGGAAACCATGAGTACTCAGGGAGATAAAATTCTAGATGTAGCCCTGGCGAAAATTGGTGATAAAGGTTTATTCACTAAAGAATTAGAAGTGGGAATGCTGAATAATCAGACGGATTTTGCGGTTCATTCCCTCAAAGATTTACCAACTAACTTACCAGAAGGACTAATGCTCGGTTGTGTAAGTAAAAGAGTTGATCCTGCTGATGCTTTGGTTGTTAATGAAAAAAATCAAGATAAAAAACTAGAAACTTTACCAGCAGGGTCAGTAATTGGGACATCTTCCTTAAGACGCTTGGCACAACTACGCCATCATTTCCCTCACTTAACTTTCAAAGATATTAGAGGAAATGTAAATACCCGTTTAGCCAAGCTGGATGCAGGAGAATACGATGGCATTATTTTGGCAGTCGCGGGACTACAAAGATTAGACATGAGCGATCGCATTCATCAAGTCATCCCCGCCGAAATCTCCCTTCATGCTGTCGGACAAGGGGCATTGGGCATTGAATGCCGAGAAGGAGATACAGAGATATTAGAAGTAATTAAAGCTCTAGAAGACCCAGAAAGTCGCGATCGCGCCCTAGCAGAAAGATCTCTTCTACGCCAATTGGAAGGGGGTTGTCAAGTTCCCATCGGAGTTAATACTAGTATTGAAGGAAATACCCTTACTTTAACGGCAATGGTAGCTAGTTTAGATGGTAAGAAACTAGTTAAAGATACCATTACTGGTAAACCTAGTGATGCAGAAAAACTAGGCATAGATTTAGCCGAACGCCTACGAGAAATGGGTGCAGGAGAAATTTTAGCTGAAATCCTCGCTGAAGTCGAGCGTAGTTGATAAGTAATAAGTAATAAGTAATAAGTAATAAGTAAGTTACTAATACCCAATCCCTATTCCCTATTCCCTATTCCCTATTCCCTATTCCCCAAAATGAACTTACCCGATTACATACCTACCGATCTTTCTCTTTATGTTCAATGGTCAAGTATTGCGACTGTTGTGTTCTTCTGTCTCACTGTTTTAGCTTTTATTGTTGGTTGGGGCTTTCGTTTTCGCTTAGTCGGTGTTACTAGTTTTATGGGGGTAATTACCCTCAGTATTTTTGCTCTAAAACTAGGGATTTTTACTAGAGTAGAAATCCCTGGAGCAACTCGTTATACTCTTGTCTATGACAACGGAGCAAATCAGGCAGTTGTAGTCGTATCTCCTGAGATCGAAGAATCAGCCATAGAGCCTACTTTGCGTCAAGCTGCGGTTGATTTATTTTCCTATGGCAGAAGTGGCTTAAATCAGGGCAATAAGCTCACAATTAAGCTCAGAACTATAATCCATCCTCAAGCAAATATGTCTCAACCTCTTTATCTAGGACAAATTAAGCGATCGCTAGCTGCCAAAGATGATGAAAATATGGAAGTAGAAATCTTTAGTCAGAATATAGCTAAATTGCCTAGAATAGAAGACTCGTAGGCATAGTTCATCAGCTATTCCTCTGGCTATTTTTTGATTAAGTCTAATATTATCCGATGGCAAAAAAACAACTACCCAAAAATGAATTAGCTCACCAACAAAAAACTCAATTTGCCCCTCTATTAATTGCTCCCACTCAAGTATTGAGGGGAGAAAAATGTTTGTCCAAATCAGGAGCAGCGATCGCTCGTTTGGGCAAATTACCTTTAGTAGTAGGGGGAAACAAGACGTTAGATGTGATTCAACCCTATTTACAACCGGTTTTAAATCAATCCAATCTCAAAGCAGACTATGCCAGCTATAGTCCAGATTGTGCTGAATCTTCTCTAGCGATCCTCACAGAAAAAGCTGTATCCCATCAAGCAGATCTTATTATTGGGGTTGGTGGAGGTAAAGCTCTCGATACAGCTAAACTACTGGCTCATCAATGCCAATTACCGATTGTAACTATTCCCACTTCCGCAGCTACCTGTGCTGCTTGGACTGCTCTATCTAATATCTATTCTGAAGAGGGAGCGTTTCAGTATGATGTTGGGTTAAATCGCTGTCCTGACTTACTCATTGTTGATTATAGTTTGATTAGAACTGCACCTAAGCGTACCCTAGTAGCAGGTATTGGAGATGCGATCGCTAAATGGTATGAAGCTTCTGTTAGTAGTGGTAATTCCTCTGCCACTTTAACTATTGCTGCGGTACAACAGGCAAGAATTCTCAGAGATATCTTATTCCAAAAATCAGCGATCGCTCTCAAAAATCCTCAAAGTGATGACTGGCGCGAGGTGGTAGATGCTACTGTTCTCTTAGCAGGAGTAATTGGTGGTTTAGGGGGAGCAAATTGCCGTACTGTAGCTGCTCATGCAGTACATAACGGCTTAACCCACATTCAAGCTGCTCACGATGCTCTACACGGCGAAAAAGTTGCTTATGGTATTTTAGTCCAACTACGCCTAGAAGAGATGATCCAAGGCAATCAACTATCAACTACATCCAGACAACAATTATTAGATTTTTATACAGACATTGGTTTACCACAAACTTTAGAAGATTTAGGATTAGGTCATGTAAGTTTAGCTGAACTACGTCATGCAGCAGAAATCGCCTGTAATCCCCATTCCGATATTCATCGCTTACCTTTCTCTGTCTCACCAGAACAATTGATAGCAGCTATGGTTTCGACTACCGTAGCTTCTCCTTCTTCTCTGGAAAAAAACAAGAGTAAACTCACTCACGGCTGAAAAAAATACAGTATAAAATCCTACATATATTAGTTTGAGTAGCAGATGATTCTAAAGACTTATTAAAGAGATTGCTTGAGTAAGTAAAAGATAGTACTACATTGAAGAAGTAAAGGTAAAACCAAAGAACATTGGTTGTTACTGTACGCTTCTGACTGCACTAAATGGTTGTTTGGCACAGAATATTTTTGACTTGCTTTTATCTAACTATTTCCACAGTTTTGTGGTTTAGTTCCCCAGTTTTAGCTGCATCCTATAAAGACGCTAAGGATATCTTTAACTCTGGATTAGATCATGTTCGTCAACAAAACTATCAACAAGCTCTGCTCGATTTCACGGAAGTAATCAATCTTAAGGATAATTTAGTGGGTGCTGCTTATAGCAATCGCTGTTTGGTGAATATACACCTACAAAAATATTCGGCTGCTAAGTCTGATTGCACTAGGGCGATCGATTATGCTCCCAATAACTTAGAAGCTTATCTTGATTTGGGGCTAGTCTACTATCGGAGGGAAGAATACGATCGAGCGATCGCTAAATATCAATACGTTATTCAGAGGGATCGGGATAACTATCGAGCCTACTATAATCTCGGCTTAGTTTATTTTGCTCTAGAAGATTATCAACAAGCCATCAAAGACTACAGTTTAGCTTTAAGCTCTCCTCGCTCAATGTCTAGCCGTCAAAAAGCTTTAATTTATAGCGATCGCGGTGTTAGCCACCTCATGTTAGCTAATTACGATCGAGGTATCTCCGATCTCAATCAAGCTATTAACTTAGATAGTAATAACTATTCTGCTTACTACAATCGTGGTTGCATTTATCATCACCAAAAAAATTATGCAGCAGCACTCGATGATTTTACTCAAGTCTTACAACTCGATCGAGATTTTACTCAAGCATATGTTAATCGGGCTGTCTTGTACTATCAGCTAGGAAAATATAACTTTGCTTTTAGAGATATCAACATCGCTCTAAAACAATATGAACAACAAGGTAAGAGTCTTTCCTATCAAAAAGTTTTAGCTCTTAAAAAACAATTCAGACAGGTTATTGTCGATTCCCAACCAAATCAATTTGCTCAAACTATACCAATTTTCATGAATGGCTAAAGCTGGCTGAAAAACTTGAGTCGCAAGATTCAACCTCTGAAATAGCTATAAGCTCTAAGATTTTGTGGTATTTTTCTCTATCTTTATTGTTCAACTCAGATGTTTCTCTAAAATTCTATATTGTCCATTTTTAGTTGCAGAAGGCATAAATCCTTGGCTTTGATAAAAGGATATAGCTCCTGGATTATCAAGCCTTACTGTAGCAATTAACTTTGAATAACCAATTGATTTAGCACATTTGAATGTTGCTTTTGATAATTCTGTTCCAATGCCTGAGCGATGAAATTCAAGAGAAACAAATGTGCTAATTTCCCCTGTATAATTATTGGACTCAAATTTTGATGAGATTGGTAAGATATCTTGAATTCCTAGCACTTTTCCTTCATTAGATGTCGCAATATTATAGATACTGGCATCATTGATGGAATTGATAAATTCGATTTGTTCAGCAACTGTGATTTGCTCTTTCATTGATGTATATCTACCATCTGCAATTAGAGGATTTAGCAATTCAACTATTGCATCTGCATCCTCAATAACTACAGGTCTAATGATTAACATAAACAGTCATAACAATAAATGGTTAAGATAACATAATTTTCTAATAATCTTAATTTAAATTTCTGTCCGAGGAAATACGTATAGCTTGTACCGTAAAATCCGATCTAAAAAATGTTGAACTAAAGCAACTAATCCTAACCTTGCTTTCGCTAAATCTGGTGTTTTTTGTTGAACTTCGCCATAAATACGGCACTCAGTCCAAAAATCTAAAAATACTTCACTTAGATTGTGAGCTAGTTTAGCCCAATTAACCTTCTGTGAGGGAGTAATTAGTTGTTCTACTACCGTTAGTAACTGAATTAGTAAGCATCGTTCTGCAGGATGTACTAACAAAAAAACACCTTGAGCATTTACCCAAGAAAGAGTAACTGGTTCAACTATTGTCCATTCTGAATACTCATGCTTAATTTTAATTAACTTCTCCTGATGCCCTAAACGAAGTAAACTACAACAACGAGCATGAGCATACTGAATTTCAAAAAAACTCCCGTTCTCCCCTGCCCCTCTGCTCCCCTGCCCCCCTGTCTTGGTGGACGTTCCCTTGCGTCTTGCGCCGACGCGGTGAAGCAGTCCGTTGGGCGGGTTCCCCGACTTGAAGGAACTGCTGAACCCTTTAGGGGCTTCCACCGCTGCCCCTCTGCTCCCCTGCTCCCGACTAATCCACTGAATAACTTCATCTAGCCAAACCGCTAAAGCGCGATCGCTCATATAAAAATCAATCCAACCTGGCGAAACAACCTTAACTGCAAATATCAGTATAGGTATTGTTTCTGATATCACATCCCCTATAAGTAAAAACTCTTTGAGGTTTTGAGCTACGATGAAGGGGGATAAATGCCAATAATTAGCTAGAGGAAAAGCGATCGCACATCGATAGACAATATCTAGAGAAGAAATTTTACCAAAATCGCATAAAGTTATTTTATGAGCAATTAAACCCTTAATTGCCTCAAATTCAACATTTAGTTGATTTAAATTTTGATATACTTTGATTGACTCAAGTATATGCTGTTTTAATAGCTTTTGAACTGCTAAATTTTCTCTATTTATGTTTAATTTTAAAAACTTATGACCAAGAGTGTTTTTTGATACATTGATATCCATGTAAAATCAATTATGCAATGATGTATGAATATAGTTTGTCTCTTCAACTATGGAATATTCCGATCGCTCATTAGAAGCATCTCGTCCTTTCCTTACTTGGCAACGTATTGTTGATTGGGCGCAAACCCACTATCGTGAACGTACATTCAGAAAAGATGAACAAATACCTGCACGTTCCGGTTTGCTTTATCTAGTCCATCAAGGCTGTGTGCGGTTGGTTGGTGTATCTCAAAAAAGTATAATGAGCGATGATGAGCCAGAATCCACAGAACCTCCTGCTGATTGTCCTGAAGAAGCTTTTCTCGGTTTTGTGGATTCTGGTCAACCTTTTGAGATTATTGTTCAGTCTTCTTTTGCTCTTGAAGCTTATGCCCATGTAGATAGAACTGTTATAGTGTGGATGTACTGGCATGATTTAGATAATTGGCCTCATTTTCGTCAAGAAGTTTTTGAAGCTTTTCGTTATCAGCACCAACGTAAACTTTTGTGGCTAAGTGCTTTAGGTCAAAGAAAAACCATCGATCGCCTCATTAGTTTTTTGACTTTACTAATCGAAGAATACGGCAAGGAAGCAAAACAAGGGTACTATCTTCCTTACATGTTGACCCATGCCCAAATAGGCAGTGCGATTGGTTCTACTCGCGTTACTGTTACTCGCTTAATGGGTAAATTACGCAAGCAGGGTTTAATCTCAGTTAAAGATGATAATTTGATTTGTATGCCCAATCTCGTTTTAGAGACAAAAAATAAATAAAAATTAGCCTTTCTGAGATATTTCAGCTTACTTAAGAAGCAGGATATAATTTGTTACGAAACCTATTAAGAAATTTTGCGATGAGTAATCCTGTTATCCAAGCCTTTTTTTTTGGTAGAGCCTTAGCTGAGGTCTTGAGTGAAAAAGTAGAAGACGCTTTCACTAATGTTGTTAGCGAAATTGGTAAATTCGATGCCGAGCAAAGAGAAAACTTAAGACAATTTACCGAAGAAGTACAAGCTAGAGCAGAAAGGGTAGCAGCTAGTAGTCAAGATGCTACCTCTACTTCTAGCAGCAATAGTTCTCCTACCGATTTACAAGAAATGCTCGATCGATTGAGAGCAGAAATCGCTACTCTTAAAGCAGAATTAAATAAATATCGCCAGGAATAGATTAAGAAAATCTTTAATTAATTAAGATTCAATCTTAGAACAGTTGTCTTGCCGATCGTTAAAAAAGTTTTTAGTTAAAATTACCAATATTAAAAAACCTAGTGTCTGCCGTTTCCTCAAATACCCAAGATTCTCCAAGTTACAGGTCAAATCCTGCACTTAATCCATCTCTCATTAGACCAGAAACAAGCAAAAAATCCTATCGTTGGAATCAAAAAAAATACTCTCGAAATCGTCGC
>JBFRWE010000411.1:0-12252 GCA_051439345.1 Xenococcaceae cyanobacterium | reverse complement strand
CATGGAGTGCTAAATCATAGTTTTTGATATGCACTTCCCGATCTTCACGAGCTTTATCTCCAAGCTGGACATCAACAACTCCAGGGATTTCAGATAGTAATGTTTCACCAGCCATCATAATTTGAGCTTTGTCTGTAGTACTGATAGAGTCTTTGAGATTAAATAAAACAATGTGGTGTAGAGTCTTTTCGCTCTCTTGAGCTATTATTGGTTGGTTATGCCAAAGTGTTTTAGGCGATCGAGTCAGTAAACTTCCTCCTAATGCACTTATCGGGACAGATAGTACCAAGAGTGTTACGAATAAAGATTTTTTCATATCCCTTGTAGTAATTTTAAATTCTTATAATAACAAGAGAAATTAAGATTTTTGAGGTTATTTTTCTGTGAAAATAGAGCTTTTCAGTATTCAAGATTTGAATACTGTGCTGGATTGGCTAAATATACATCGTGAGAATTTTCAACTTCAATTTGTTTATTTATATAAAGCTCTTTGGCATTATATCTCTAAGATATGGGTGTACTTTTGGTATGGGTTGATATCTAACGAGGAGAAATTAAGGGGTTGGCTGGGGATAATTATTCCTTCAATGGTTCTAATCTGGATCCACGTTAGCTTGAATAGAAAAGCAGCAGAAAAAGAACGTGAATCGAATAGAGAAGAAACTGAAAGAGAACGTGAAGCTAGCCATAAACGTAACCAACAACAGTTGCTCATAAACTATTTCAACCAAATGTCTCATTTATTGGTAGATAAGGCATTATCTTCAAAGCCAGTTGATAGTCCTGAAGTAATATTAGCAGCAGCATTGACATCCACAACTATAAAAGAGCTTGACACACAAGGAAAATCTCAACTTGTTCAATTTTTATACAAACTAAATCTAATCAGCAAAGAAGAACCAATTATTTCTCTAAAGAATATCAATCTAAGTCAAGTCAATTTATACAAGGCAAAACTCAGTAATATTAGCTTAGAAGCAACAAATCTAAAAGAGGCAAATCTAGAGGGAGCAGATTTGTTTTTAAGCAATCTGAGAAATTCTAATTTATATGGGGCGAATTTGAGTCACGCTACGTTGATTAATGCTGATCTAAATCATGTTGATTTTCGCAATGCTAATCTTGAGTATAGTGATTTGGGAGGAGCAAAATTAAAATATGCTCAACTACAGCATTCTAGTCTTATTGACAGTAAGCTGCAAGGTGTAAACTTAGAATATGCTAATCTTTGTGGCACAGATCTTTGGAAAGCAAACTTAACTAAGGCAAATCTTATTTGTACAAAGTTTTTGCGAGCTAACTTAATAGTCGCTAATCTTGAGTATACAAAGCTTGATTCGGCAAGAATGGAAGAGGCAAATCTAAAACATGCTGTTTTAAGTCATGCCAGCATAAAGTATGCTAATCTCGATCGCGCCAATTTACCTTACGCCAAACTTGTTGAAGCTAATTTATCAGGAACTACTCTAAATTTTTCCAATTTAACTAGGACGGATATGAGAGGAGTTAATCTTGAATATGCACATCTTTATAGAGCTGATCTGAGTAAGGCTGATCTGAGTGAAGTAAAGTATATTGAACATGAAATTGACTTAGAACTGCTCAAATCAAATCCTCCTGTATTTGAGAGCAAATGTATTGAAGTAACAAAAAGTAACGCGAATTTAGAGGGTGCAAACTTAAAAAGAGCTAATTTATATAGAGCTAATTTAAGTGGTGCAAACCTTACATGGGCGGAGTTATGGGGAGCTAATTTGAGTTGTGCAGATTTAAGTAGATCTAACTTAACCAATGCTAATTTAGAAGGTGTAGATCTAAGGAGTGCAAATTTAGAAAAAGTTAATTTTGAAAACGCTTCTTTTCGATTTGCTGCTTACGACAATTCAACTATTTTCCCTGATGGCAATACTGCTGCTACAACTACTTTTGATATTAAAGGCGCAGGTATGAGTAAATTAAGCTGGATGGTATCAGTTTTAACTTTCTTTAGGAAAATTGATGAGTTAAGAGAAAAATCAAACAACTGGGTGGGCAAATTAAAATCTTTAGAAAACAATCGTTTTAGATTAAAGAAAATGCCCACCATCTTTAGATACTAAGATAATACAATCAGCGAAGCTGGCATTGCGTGATCGCACAGACTAGATTTATTAAACTAGTAGCTAAGCAAAAGCAGCCAGAGAAACTTTAGCTGCAATCTGTTTAGCTATTTTGGTTAAAGCTTGGGCAGAAGCTGATTCTGGTTGAGAGATAACGATAGGTATACCTTTATCTCCACCTTCACGCAAAGAAATTTCTAGGGGTACACAACCAAGTAGAGGAACATTTAACTCCTTAGCTGTTCTTTCTCCACCACCAGAACCAAACAAATCGTAACTCTTATCGGGTAAATCGGGAGGAATAAAATAGCTCATATTCTCAACTATTCCTAAGACATTTACTCCTAGTTGTTGGAACATTTTTAAGCCTCTACGGGCATCTAGTAAAGAGACTGTTTGGGGTGTAGTCACAATCACTGCTCCTGCCATAGGTACAGCTTGAGCTAAAGTCAATTGAGCATCTCCTGTTCCTGGGGGCATATCAACGATTAGATAGTCTAGGTTCCCCCACTCCACTTGATAGAGAAACTGCCGAATAATCCCATTCAGCATAGGACCTCGCCAAATCACAGGTTGATCTGGGTCAATGAGAAATGCCATAGAAACTAGCTTAACTCCATAGTTAAAGGCTGGTTCTAACACTTCTCCGCTTGTTCCATTTTTGACCATTACTTGAGTTTCAGACAATCCCAACATATTAGGAGCATTAGGACCATAAATATCTGCATCTAATAAACCTACTTTTGCTCCTGTTTGGGCTAAAGCAACAGCAACATTGACAGCTACAGAGCTTTTCCCTACACCACCTTTACCACTGGAGATCGCCACAATATTTTTGACTCCAGAAACATCTGCACGGTCTGGTAACGACTTTTGTTGAGGAGTTTCTGCGGTAACTTCTACTTCTACTTCTTCTACTCCAGGAAGCTTTTTAACTGCGGTTTGACAATCTTCGACAATAAATTCTCTGAGAGGACAAGCAGGAGTAGTTAACACTAGAGTAAAACTAACTTTACTACCGTTAACTGCAACATTGCGGATCATGTTCAGTTCCACTAAACTTTTTTGTAGTTCTGGGTCTTGAACAGGACGCAATACCTCTAAAATAGATTTTGAATCGAGCATGATATAAAGAGTTCTCCTCAAAAGTGACGAGTTCGTCTAAGGGAATTAAGTGTTTTGGTGTTTATTATTACTTTATCCCAGAACAGGAAATCCTATTACGGCACTAGAGAAGAGACTCGTGTAATACACAAATTGCTCCGATACTTACTACTTACTACTTAAGACAGTTATCTCAAAAACTATAGGTTTCAGATTAGAAGTGGTTTATATTAATTTTCACTTGTTAATCTTTTAGCTCTTGCTTCGCTCACAATTACATTAAATTGATCTCCAAGTAACATCACTAAAGAACTGAGATAAAGCCATAACATTAAGACAATAACGACACCCACAGCCCCATATATTTTGTGGTATTGTCCAAAATGAGAAACATAAAGACGAAATGCTCCAGAGACGATCGCCCAAGAAATAGCTGCTAAAATAGCTCCTGGCATAATTAAATCTTTTGCTTGCCGACGACTAGTACCAAAACGATAGATAAAAGCAAAAGCGATCGCGATTATTCCTAAAGCAACAGGGAAACTTAACAGTCGCCAAATACTCAGCAATAAATGAATAACTGTTTGTTCAACATCATAATTAATAATTAAACTACGAACAAAATTAAACAGAGAATAAACAATCTGAATCAGAATAGCACTGATAATAATTAGGGCAGGAATGAAAGGAGGATTATCTTCTTCTATGTCTTCTTGTTTGAGTTGATTGTCAAGTTGATAAATTAAAGATATAGTAACTCCAAAAATCGTAATAACAACTATAACCGTAAAGATTTTCCAAACAATTAATAATAGTTCTTGCCAGTTTTGCTGAATTGCTATTTGCAGTAAGAAATCGCCAACTACCAATAAAAAAGAAGCAGTAATCAATAATAAAATCGCCCCAATAGTCAGCAAAATCGCCATAATTTTTGCTTGCCAAAATGGTCGTTTTTTTTCTGGTGGAATTTGATGAATTTGATCGAGAGCATTCATAGCTGCACTTAATACTCCAGAAAATACCCAAATAGCAGCAATAAAGCTCAGAGAAAACCAACTTTCTCCTTCAGCCACTTTAACTTCTTGTGTAAAATCTAATAATAAATTCCATGCTTGTTGTGGCACTATATCAGCAAGGCGAACAGCTAAAATGCCTAGATTATATTCTACAGATTTCTCAAAAATACTAATCGCCGTCAGTATTGCTATAATTGCTGGAAATAATCCCAGCATAGCGTGATATGCCATTTCTGCTGCCAAACCAGTTAATCTTCTCTGAGCAGCACAAGTGACCATTTTTTTGAGCGTTACCCAATTAAGATGACGCAAAAAGCGAATCAATCTGCTCATCTTTTTCAGCTCTTTATATACGGGTGTAGCATATTAAAAACATTAAACCAGCAAACATGTAATCGATTACTGATTTAATTCAGTATTGTTTAGTCACCAGTATAATTTAGGTAAATAAAATTGCAATTACCCATGAAAGGGAATAGTTAACAAAGGAATAAATAATAATAGAGTCCAACTCCAATTCCACCAATTAGAGGAAGGAATTAAGGTAGTATCATCCAGTAAACAATCAATTCTTTCTGCTAATCTGTTTCTGGGAATAGTACAACTAAAAGTAGCGCAAAAAATAAAATCATCTTGAATATTATCTTGTGCTACTTTCAATAAAGATTCTGCTAGCAAAATAGAGTCGAAATTTTCTGCTGCTTTTTTGTCTGCTCTTAATTCTCTTAATAATAAAAGTTCTTGCCATAAAGATTCTGTATTAGGTAGCCATGCAGTTAAATTACGCAACCAACCTAACCAGAAAAACCAGAATGTATCTCGGTAATAAAGATGAGCTTGTTCATGGGCTAATACAGCTTGTAAATGTTCTGAGTCGAGAGATGTTAATAATCCTTGACTAATCACTAATTCTGATTTCCAGAACCCTATTTGTGCGCTGTAAGGAAAATTTGTTTCTAGGATAAGAGCAATCTTACCTGCTATTAACCGACGTGGGTAAGTACGAACTTGCTTGAGGGATTGATAACCTTGATAGGCTAATTTTAAAAGATAAAAACTAGCTAGTAAAATAAAAATAATCGAGATCGTGTAACTCAACCAACTAGCTTGAATTCCTAACATTTCTCCCCTAAAACCCATATAAGCAACTGAGATAGCTGTAGTAAGTAGCAATAGGGGTGGAAAAAGAAAGAAAAACAATCCTTGCTGCCACCTCCCTATCCAAGTTGATTGGGTCGTAATCCTTTTTAATCTGAGCAACCAAGCTATTGCCAGAGTGAGGATAATCATAACTAAATGCATTAGTTTTGCTCCTCTCGGCGACGACGAATAGATTCAATTCGAGCAGCGATCGCTTCTATTTGCTCTAAACTGGCAGTATCTAAGCTATCAGCAAAAGAAGCAACAACATCAGGATTACTAATGGCTAGGAAGCGATGCAGTTGATTATAAGATTTTAGGGTTATAGCTTGTTCTCTTGATATTAAAGGTCGCCAATAAAAAGCTCGTCCTTTTTTACAACAACGTAGCCAACCCTTATCGGTTAGACGGCGCAAGACAGTAGTTACAGAAGTATAAGCTAATTCCCGTTCTGGATCGGCTAAAATTCGCTCATGAACTTCTTTGACAGTCGCACTTTTCAGTTTCCAGACAATTTCTAGTACTTCTGTTTCTAAAGGCCCAAGAGATAGCTTTTTTGGTTGATATTCTGGCAAAGGAGCCATAAGTAAATCCTAAATTCAATACTGACCCATATTTTATAGCAGTTTTTATTTCTGTGCGACCGTGTGTCATAACATCAAAGGGAACAGGGAATAGGGAATAGGGAACAGGGAATAGGGAATAGGGAATAGGGAACAGGGAATAGGGAATAGGGAATAGGGAATAGGGAATAGGGAATAGGGAATAGGGAATAGGGAATAGGGAATAGGGAATAGGGAATAGGGAATAGGGAATAGGGAATAGGGAACAGGGAATAGGGAATAGGGAACAGGGAATAGGGAATAGGGAACAGGGAATAGGGAATAGGGAAAGCCTCAATCTCTTTCAATAATTCCACCACCTAAAACCATTTCCCCTTGATACAATACTGCTGCTTGACCAGGAGTAATGCCGAATTGTGGTTCATCGAAAACTAATTTAACTCGTGAATTTTCTAGAGGAATTACATTGACAGTTACAGGACGAGAACGATAACGCACTTGTACTTGACAACGAATAGGGGTATTGGGTTCAGTTATAGAAACCCAGTTCATTCTATTTACTCTACACTCACTACGACCACCAGCCGATCGATTGCCCACCACGACTCGATTCATTACATGGTCAAGTTTAACTACATACAGAGGTTCTGCTGCTGCAATGCCCAAACCTTTCCTTTGTCCAATAGTGTAATGATGAATGCCTGTATGTTTACCTAAAATTTTACCTTCAAGATCGACAATATCTCCTTCTTTTTGCTTAATATATCGATCGAGAAACTTTTGCATCGAACCGTGAGCTTCAATTAAGCATAAATCTTGACTTTCAGGCTTTTCAGCAGTTTTTAAGTCAAATTCAGCAGCAATGCGTCTAGTTTCTTCTTTTGTCTGATTACCCAAAGGAAAAACTGTTCCCGCCAGTAAATCTTGAGTTAAATCATATAAGAAATAGGATTGGTCTTTTTTTGGGTCTACAGCCCGCAATAATTGATATCGATCGCTTTTTTCATCATAAGCAATCCGTGCATAATGACCAGTCGCAATCTTGTCAATGCCTAATTCTTCTCTGGCATATTGCAACATCGGACCAAATTTCACCGCTCGATTACACTGAGAACAAGGTAACGGGGTAATACCCGCTTCGTAACCAGTCACCAAATAATCAACTATATACTTTTGAAACAATTCTCGCGTATCAACTATTTGGTGAGTAATATTTAATTGTTCGCAAATTCTAGCTGCATCAATCATCCCATCTGAACAGCATTGACCTTTACCCTTCATTAACCAGAGGGTAAGACCAACTACTTCATATCCTTGATAGTTTAATATGGCAGCAGCAACAGAACTATCTACGCCACCAGATAAGCCGACTACGACTTTAGACATGGAACTAAAATAAATGTGTGAACTTCTAAAAAATATGGGTATTGTTTTATAGTAGTTTGACAGTAATTGTTATGACAACTAAACTGATGTTTCTCGATCGCCGTAGTGCCAGCTACACTGGGTGCAATCTAAATTCTGTGGGATTTTCTCACTCTTGCTGGCAAGTGTTAGCAATTAATACTTGGTTATTAATTTCTTTGGGTGGATTTTTCCCCCTATTTCTAACGACTCCAGCTTTAGCTGAATCTAAACCAACCATAACTAGACAATTACCACCACCACCACCCCTATCTCCTCGCAGCAGAACAACTGGAACTAGACGTTATAATTTGCGCCAGAGAACAGAGCTTGAACCCCCTACCAATAGTCATAGTGATCAATCAAGAGAGTATACTTTCAGTGCGCCTAGTACTAATTTGCCTTTATTGAATACAAACAAAAGCTACAAAGTACAAGTATTTGGTGCTAGTGATGCTCTCTTAAATCAAGTCCGCAATATTGAACCCAAAGCTTTTCGTAAAGATGGTGTAATCCAAGCAGGAATTTTTCAAGATCGAGCCAATGCAGAAGAATTGGTACGTCAACTAACACTACAAGGTTTATGGTCAAGAATTATTAGTGACTATTAATGAATATTCCTCACATAAACTACTCATGCTTGCCTACGCTGAAGCATGAGTTTTCAGTAGCCCTAAATCATCGCCAAATAAACTAAGCTGGACGTATTCTCTTACTCCAGTATTTAGCCTACAAGCTAGACCCGAACCTCCAGGTGTGTAAGGCTTCCTTCGGTGTTTCCTCTTTGCAAATGTTCATGAATCAAACAGGATTTTTGTCGTTCTAACCTCTAACTTTTGACTTCTGATTTTAAGATAGATACTCTTATCTTTTTTTTCTTCTTTTTCTGTCTAGAATTGCTTTAACTCAAAGGAAAAAATTAGCTTTGGTCAGGATAATAAAGTGTCATAACTAACGATTAGATCCCTATAAAACTAAGGCATACTACTTATAGTGAACTTACCTATAGGTTGGCAGTAATCCTAACTAAACTAAACTAAACTAAACAATAATTAAACTTGACAAGGTCTTCGGTGAACTATGAATAAACAACTTACAAGGAAATTACTTCCAGGAATCATCACTAGTACTCTATTAGCAGGTGCTTTTCTTCCTTCCAAACCGGCATTAGCTGATGGTTTACTCAAGGATATTGGTATTGGTGCTGCAACTAATGTGGTTACTGGAGAAATTCTAAATAATGGCTCTGGGTTAGGCAATGCAGTGAAAGGTGCAGCTACTGGTGCTGCGGTCAATGCTACCCACAATGATAATAATAATTCTGTTGGTGGTACTGTTCAAGATGCTGCTGTCGGTGCTGCTGCTAATGTGGTTACTGGAGTTATTCTAGATGACGGTAGTGTAGGTGAAAATGCAGTTGGCGGTGCTGCTGCTGGCACACTTATCAATATCTTTAAATAATTTTTAACCTAAATCATCGCTCTAGGTATAAATTAAGATTACTTAAACAAGTAATAACTTTGAAGAACGATGAGCGAAAAAGATGAGCAGATTGAGCAAGTTATTGTCTCTGCTCAACAAATGCGGGAGATTGAGGAGCGGATTTTTACTGCGGGTATGCCTGTTGCTGCCCTAATGGAGAAAGCAGCAGGATTATGTGCTGGTAAAATTAAAAATCTTTATCCTCTTTCTCTATTTACAAAAGTTGGGATCATTGTTGGTCCTGGTCATAATGGAGGAGATGCGTTAGTCGTAGCTCGTGAGTTGCATTTAGCGAGTTATCAGGTAAAAGTCTATTGTCCTCTGCCCAAGCTAAAGGAATTAACAGCAACCCATGCCAAGTATGCCAAAAGTTTAGGTATTCCCTTCAGCGAAGACATAGAAATTTTCAAAAATTGTGAATTAATTACTGATGGTTTATTTGGTTTTGGGCTAACGCGATCGATCTCTGGTAATCTGGCTGAATCTATCGCTCAACTTAATAGTTGGTCTCAACCCATAGTTAGTATAGATATTCCTTCAGGTATCCATACTGATACAGGAGAAATTTTAGGTACTGCCATAGTTGCTACCCATACCCTTTGTTTAGGTTTATGGAAGCGGGCTTTCTTTCAAGACCAAGCCTTAGAATATATTGGTACAGCAGAAAGATTAGATTTTGGTATTCCACCAGAAGATGTCTGGTCAGTTATTTCTCATCCAGCACCTGTTCAAAAGATTACCGCCTCACTAGCCAAGCAGTTTTTGCCATTGCCTCGTCCTCTAGTTACCCACAAATACCAACAGGGTCATCTTTTACTTATTTGTGGTTCTCTTCGTTATGCAGGAAGTGCTATTTTAGCAGCCTTGGGTGCTAGAGCTTCAGGAGTGGGGATGCTCTCTGTTGCTGTCCCAGAGTCTATCAAACCACTTCTAGTGACTCACTTACCAGAAGCTTTAGTAATTGGTTGTCCCGAAACTACAGAAGGAGCTATATATTCCCTGCCATCTTCGAGCGCAGATTTGAGTAAATTTGATGCTATCGCTTGTGGCTCTGGTTTAACCCAAGAGGCTGAACCGATCGTCAAAAAAGTGCTAAAAGTAGAGTGTCCCCTCCTGTTAGATGCTGATGGCTTAAATATCTTAGCAAAATTTGAACCAATTCCTACTCTTGCCAATAGACAAGCAGTAACGGTTTTAACACCTCATTTAGGTGAATTTAAACGTCTATTTCCTCAGCTCAAAAACCCTGAAACCGACAGAATTCAAACTGTGCAAACAGCTACTCAACAAAGTAAAGCAATTATATTACTCAAAGGAGCCAGAACATTAGTAGGAGATCCTCAAGGTAATCTATTTACTGTAGCCGACAGTACACCAGCTTTAGCCAGGGGAGGTAGTGGAGATGTCTTAACTGGATTGGCAGGAGGCTTAATTGCACAAATGGTAGCACGACAATACAAAAATAGGAGAATAGCTCAAGAAAAACAATTTCTAGCAGGAATAGTGGCTACTTCAGCTTGGTGGCATGCTCAAGCTGCAATTGTGGCTACCCAAGAAAGAACTCAACTTGGAGTTGATGCTTTTAATTTATCTCAATACTTAGCTGCTTCTCTTAAAAAGACTTTAATGAATTATGTGGAATAATTTACTAAAAAAAAGATACAAGATGCTATTTTATGAGGAATTTCTAGTAATATTTTACGTGTAACCATTAGAAAAATATTTGTAAAGTAAATGAGTCTTTTTATGTATTATTGCGAAAATTTTTACTTTTCTTAGGGCATTTTTCGCCAAGAAATTAAGTAGTCTCGTTCTATCCGCTTCAAAACCTATGTTTAATGAAAAATTTAAGTTGAAAAAAGAAAATTTTATTGTTATTTTGCTAGGCTGTGTAGTCTTACTAACATTATGGGCGAGTAATCGTCGTGACAATACTCAAACTTCGTTTCATCTATTACCTAAAGTCCTTCTTGATAAGCTTTCTCAACCTAAGATTACTCAATCAGTTAGAGAAAGATTAAGTTTAGGTAGTCGAATACTGATCACGGCTGACAATACTCCAGATAAACAAGTTGCGGTTAAAGCTTTTGCTGCTGGAGATTATTCGAGAGCAGCAGCTAAATTTAGTTCTTCTCTACAGCTATACCCCAATGATCCTGAAGCTCTCATCTATATGAATAACTCAGTAGCAGCTAGTAAGGGGAGTAAGCTAAAAATTGGAGTAAGTGTACCAATTGGCGGAAATTTGAATGTTGCTAAAGAAATCTTGAGAGGTGTAGCTCAGGCTCAAAATGAAATTAACCAAAGTGGGGGTATTAAGGGAACACTCCTTCAAGTAGAAATTGCTAATGATGATAACAATCCCGAAATAGTTAAACAGATAGCTACTAAATTTATCGATGACCAGAGAATTTTAGCTGTAATTGGGCATAATTCGAGTAATGCTTCTTTAGCAGCAGCACCTCTATATCAGGAGGCTGGTTTAGTAATGATTTCTCCTACTAGTACTGCTAGAGAATTATCTGCTTTGGGTAGCTATGTGTTTAGGACTACTCCAAATACACGAGTAATTGCTGATACTCTTGCTCGTCATGTAGTACAATCAGCCCATAAAAGTTCTATTGCTCTATGTGTAGATTCTCAATCGGGTGCTAGTAAGTCATTTAGACAGGAATTCACTATTGCTTTATTTGAATATGGTGGCGAAGTTGCACCTACTCTATGTGATTTTTCTTCTTCTTACTTTAATGCAGCAAAAATTCCTTCTCAAGCAATTAGTGATGGAGCAGATGCTTTATTGTTAATTCCTTCCGTCAATAGGATTAATCAAGCTATCGAAGTAGCAAGAGCCAATCGTCATCGTCTAACTTTATTCGGCAACCATTCAATGTATACTTACGAAACCCTTAAAGAAGGGCAACAGTATATAAATGGTACAGTTTTAGCCGTAATCTGGCATCCAAAAGCTAAAACTAATTCCTCTTTTATTAATAACACTAAATCTCTTTGGGGAACAGTAGGTAGTTGGCGTACCGCTACTGCTTACGACGCAGCCAAGGTAATTATTACTGGTTTAAGATCGGAAGATAGTCGGGAACAATTACAAAAATCTATCTCCAGTTCTGGATTTTCAGTTCAAGGAGCAACAGGAAATATTAAATTTATTTCTTCTGGAGATCGTCACGGAAAAGCAAATTTAGTCAAGATTCAACCAGGAAACAGATCTGGTACAGGATATGATTTTGTGGCTATAGAACAAGATAATCAAGAATTAGAATCTAATAATTCAGAACAAGAGTAACTATAAGCAGATTCAGTAGCAACCTATTCAACTTAAATTCAGAGATTGTCTGTTAACTGGACAACTTTGGAGATCAAGTAATTGATATTGAAGGGTTTGTAAATAATACCATCAGCTTGGCTGTTATGTAGCTGTTCATCTTT
>JBFRWE010000410.1:0-4711 GCA_051439345.1 Xenococcaceae cyanobacterium | reverse complement strand
AATGATATTTATAATTTTTTTTATTTAACTCATCCTTTGAAACTGAACTATAGTTTATCAAAATATACTGGGTGTTGGGGTTTTTCGCCAAACACCCCTACAGGGTTTATACTCAATCACAGCTTTGGAGACTGAGACAAAAAATCTATTGATACTGCCAATATTTATAAGCGGTATAAGCCAAGGTAACGACCCCAGTAAGAATTGCTGCTTCATCAACTTCAAAGAGGGGATTGTGTAAAGGATAGTTCTCTTTGTCATTATGTCCAATTCCTAAACGAAACATACATCCAGGTGCGTGTTCGAGATAAACTGAAAAGTCTTCTGCTCCCAAGGAAGGTTCAGGAATAATTTGGACATGATCGCTTCCCCAAGCTTCTCGGCTTGCCTCTTCTAATATCTTAGTGAGATTGGGATCATTTTGAACAGAAGGAACTCCCCGACGATAGTTTACTTGATATTTAGCTCCATAAATACGACAAATACCAGCAACTATATTTTCAATCCACTCGGGTAAAGTTTTATGACTATCAGGGTGAAGAGAGCGGACAGTCCCTACCATTTTTGCCATATCAGCGATAACATTAGGTGCTCTACCACCTTCGATTTTGCCGATAGTTAAGACAATAGGATGCAAAGAATTTTGGGTTCTACTAATTGCCTGTTGTAAGCTGGTAATAACTTGAGCAGCAATCCAAATAGCATCGATCGCTTGATGGGGACGCGCTCCATGTCCTGATTCTCCTTGAATAATAATTTCTAAATCATCGGCTGCTGCTGTTAAAGCACCATAGCGAACACCTATATGGCGAGCAGGAATAGAGGGAAAAACATGCACTCCTAAAATAGCATCAACTGATTCGATCGCTCCATCTTTCACCATCCACTTTGCTCCTTGGGCGATTTCTTCTGCTGGTTGAAAGAGAAAACGGATACTGCCTGGTAATGATTCTTTTAGCTGAGATAAGACCATTGCCGTACCTAAACCTAGGGTAGTATGAACATCATGACCACAGGCGTGCATTATGCCAGGAGTACGAGAAGCAAAGTCTAGCTGAGTACGTTCGTAAATAGGCAAGGCATCCATATCAGTGCGGATAGCTAAAGTCCTTCCATTGCCTCCTTCACCTCTTAATTCACCGACAACCCCTGTTTTTCCCACTGCTTCTTTAACATGAATACCGCAAGAAGATAATACTCCCGCAACATAGGCAGCAGTTTGATACTCTTCTCCACTTAATTCTGGGTGAGCATGAATATGGCGACGGATTTCTATTAGTCTGGGAGTTAAAGTTTCAGCTAGGGTTTTAATCTCAGAAAGCATCTAGTAATCATATAGTAAATATACATCTTAATCTAGATCAAATATTTAGCTAAAGCAGATTGAAAAAAGAAGAAATAAGAAATAAAAAGTTTATCAAGTTTATTTCTTACCTCTTCTAGAGTTTATTTATTCGTATAGCCAAGAACGTCTAACCGGTTCCCACCCTACTTGTTCTTCATCGGTAAACCAGAGAGCTATTTCTCTTTGAGCAGTTTCGATCGCATCAGAACCATGAATTAGATTACGACCAATACTAACACCAAAATCACCACGAATTGAACCAGGATCGGCACTAATAGGATTAGTAGCACCAATAAGCTTCCTAGCAGAAGTAACTACATTCTCTCCTTCCCAGACCATAGCAATTACGGGAGCAGAAGTAATAAAATCAACTAGACCAGAAAAGAATGGTTTTCCTTTGTGAACATCGTAATGTTTTTCGGCTAGTTCACGGGGTACTTTCATCATTTTGAGTCCTACCAAGGTAAAGCCTTTGGCTTCAAAGCGATGAAGAATTTCCCCTACTAAATGACGTTGTACCCCATCGGGTTTAATCATGATAAAGGTGCGTTCCAAAATTCCCTCCTGAAGTATTCAAGTTATCACAAATCCCAGAGTACCTCAGATTTTACCCAAAGGATAAGAAGATGGTCAGACTAGTTGATTTTTAACCATGGAGCAAGAGACTTCGTGTGGGGTAGAAGTCATACCATTTCTCGAAACTAGCTAGATAAATGAGCAAATTATACCAGTTCTCGTAAATAACTAGAGACTTCGGTGATGGTAGGTGTTAGGTGTTAGGGAGGATAGTAGTTTTGAGCTTTTTACTTGCTTTCAATTAGTTTTTTATCTCTCCGATTACTTAAGTCTCTTGTTACTTTTGAGAAGTAGAGAGATAAAATATCTCAGATTATACTCGCCTTTCCAAACAATTAATAATACGATCGGCAAGTCTTTTCGCCACCACTGGTTTATAGATAAAATCATCAGCACCAGTAGCAAAAACTTGTTCGCGAATAGCTATATCTGTATGGATACTCAGAAATAAAACAGGTAATCTACACCAGTAAGGATGAGTCCGTAGCACCTTACATAATTCAATGCCACTGAGATAAGGCATTTCGATATCTAGTACTAATAAGTTCGGGTCTACAGCTTGCAGTACATCCCAAAATTGCCGAGAATCTTCTAGGGTAGTAACTTGAAAGCCCCAAGGTTGCAACAAAGAAGGTAAAACCCTGAGTAATTCTACATCATCATCGACAATCATTACTTTTTTGCCCAGAGAAACATTCCGTAAAACCTGTTGACAAAAGGTAAGGGTTTGTAAGGGAGTTATGGGCTGTTGCAGATAAAAATAGCCTCCATGTCTAGCTACTTGAAGTCTATCTTGAAAATCATCGCGATCGGCAAGTACGATAACTGGTATGGATGGCTCTATTAATTTGAATTCAGCAATTAGAGATAGACTATTCCATCGGGACAGAGGATTAATGGATTCAGCAAAAGCTATTTTGAGGAGAACTAGATTAGGAAAGGCGTTTTCTGGTTGTTCTTCCAGCCAAATTTTAGCTGATTCTGGAGATGGTACGATCGCCGTTTTAATTCCTAAATTATCGGCTTCTTGGACTAGTTGTTCAGTAAAGATTGAGTCATCATCAACAATTAAGATTAAAGGGGAATGTTTTTCTGATTGATGGGATATCTGCTGGGAAAAATTACTTTCTTTAGTTAATTCTTGATGTAGTTTATCAAGAGTAGTTGCTAATTGCCATAATTTTTGGCGATTTTGTTCACCTTGAAGTAATTGTTCTAATTGTCTAGCTAACCCCGAACCTCGATCGAAACCAAACAAGCCCAGATTACCTGCTAAACTATGAGCCGTGACAATTGCCGATAAGCGATCGCTAGTTGTGCTCTTACCTTGTTTTAAAGCTTTGATGGCTGAATCTAAAGTTATTAATTGTTGCTGATATTTAGAACGATATTTTAACCAAGCTGTAGTTAAAGCTTCTCTATGTTGCTCTCTGCGATTCTTGGGTTGATTATTCTGGGGTGGAGATTTTAAGCAATAGCCTCGTCCCCTTACAGTGTCGATAGGGTCTTCTGATAAGCCAGCTAATTGTAACTTGTGTCTTAAGCGTCTAAGATGAGAACGAACTGTTGCTTCGGCTGGGTATTCTGTCGATGACCAGAGATGCTCAATAATATCTTCTATACTTAAAACTTCTTGACTATGACGGAGAAACAACTCTAATAATCGGTATTCCTTAGCTGTCAAAGATAATAATTTTCCCTGATAAGTAACCTCACCATTTCCAGAATCGAGTTGTAGTTCTCCCCAACTCAACACAGACAGAAAATCGCAATTTAAACGACGTAATAAAGCACGAATACGGGCTGCCAATTCTTCTACATCAACAGGCTTACAGAGATAATCATCTGCTCCTGCATCCAGTCCTTTAATTTTATCTTGGCTAGTACTACGAGCAGTTAACAAAAGGATAGGAGTATCATAACCATGGGCGCGAAAACGTTTACATAAACTAATACCATCCAGTTTAGGTAAAGACCAATCTAAAATTATTAAATCGTAGTTATAAGTTGAACCATAAACCCATCCTTGTTCCCCATCAGTCACCGTATCGATGGCATAATTGTGTTTTGCCAGCATTCCTGGGAGTATATCAATTAAAGTTGGATCATCCTCCACTAATAAAATTCTCATCCTCAACCAAACTAATTAAACATTTACCTATTACCTATTACTTATTACCTATTAATTATTACTTATTCCCATTGCAGCATTTTGGCAATCCGACTAGCTAAAGTCATCGAGTTAAAGGGTTTAGTAATTACACCGACAACTCCCAAACTTTGAAATAGATTTTTATCCCCAGCTTGAGTTTTAGCCGTCAGAAAAATGACAGGAATTGATTGGGTTTGAACATTAGCTTTTAACTGAGATAGAGTAGAAATCCCATCCATATCAGGCATCATTACATCTAAGAGAATTGCATCGGGTTGTTGGCTGGCTGCTACAGCAATGCCTTCTAAACCAGAAGATGCGATCGCTACTTGCCAACCAGTTTCAATCTCTATTCCTACTTGCACAACTTCTTGAATAGTTTCTTCATCGTCGATCAGTAAGATGTGTTTATCACTCATAACGACCGTCTCCTTGTTTGATAACAGCTGGTAAGGTGAAATAAAAAGTGCTACCTTTTCCCGAACGACTTTCCGCCCAAATTTTTCCCTCATGTTCTTCAATAATTTGACGACAAATAGCTAACCCCAAACCAGTACCGCCTTTTTTGCGAGAATCAGAAGAATCGACTTGCTGAAAACGCTCGAAGATAGTTTCTAGTTGATTGGCAGGAATACCTT
>JBFRWE010000409.1:0-4140 GCA_051439345.1 Xenococcaceae cyanobacterium | reverse complement strand
TTGACATCCTGCTTATGAATCTCCAACTAACATTGTTTGAACGCACATGATTAGAGTCATAGTTGTCTTCTTAACTATGATGGTGACGATCGCTTTAATTTGGCTAGTGCCTGCTCTAACCCAACTTCGCCGTCAAAGGCTTAAAAACAAACCTTGGACTTTACATTGGCTGATTATTATTCAGCAGAATCTGCCCATCTATCAACATCTTCCAGAACCTTTACAAAAAAGACTTCAGGGTCACGTCAATGTAATTCTGGCTGAAAAACAGTTTGTGGGATGTGGTGGATTGGAAATCACGTCAGAAATTAAGCTGACTATTGCTGCGATTGCCTCTCTGCTGCTGTTGAATGAAAGAGGGGAGTATTACCCAAAACTTTGTTCTATTTTGGTTTACCCTAGTGCTTATGTAGTAAACCAGACTAAGCCGATTAGCAATTATGTTATTCAAGAAAGCAAAGTAGTCAGGCTTGGCGAATCCTGGACTAGAGATAGAGTTGTACTTTCCTGGTCGCAGATTAAATACGATACGCACAATTGGCAAGACGGACACAATGTTATTCTCCACGAGTTTACCCATCAGCTAGACAGTGAAAGTGGAACTGCTAATGGCGTACCTATTCTAGAACAAAAGTCAGACTATGTTACTTGGGCTAAAGTATTTACACGAGAATATCAGCAATTAATTAACGATGTGGAAAGAGGTAGGCGAACAGTTATGGATGGGTATGGCGCAACTAACCCCGCCGAATTCTTTGCTGTTGCTACAGAGACTTTTTTTGAAAAACCCAAACAAATGGCTCAACGGCATCCCGCTCTTTACAACCAACTAAAACGTTACTATAAGTTAGACCCAAAAGAAGTGGTTTAGATTCATCTTCTAATTTTACCCAAGCGATCGCGTATGAAGTGCCAGCGCAGCACGATCGCCCGTTTTGTGATTTACTGATATTGTTTAATTTCTCAAACGCTATATTGTCGAATATAACCGTCTGCTTAATAGATTGAAATCAGTTTTTACACCAAGATATTAAGGAAAAATAAAATTAACTCAATTACACTCAGTTACACTTGATACAGCGCAATCTGAAGACAAATTACGACTTTATGTCCCATATGTAGTGTTTTACATATAATCTCGGAAGTACATTTATATTTAGTCAAAATTACTTTCTCAGAGCCATGAAGCGATTACTTGACTAAGATAGGTATTTTCAACTTATAAGTAATCAAATGTTTTTTTAGCATCTAAGTCAACCAAAATTTTCCAGTATTGTTCGCCTTCTTTATCTCCAAAAATCATGGCATCTCTTAGTTTATCTAATTGAGCATGAATTTTAATGTTTTCAGCGATCTCTTTACCCCGCCAATGACCATGTAAATCAATATTGCTGACAATTCTTGGTAATATCCAAAATGCAAAAGTCAAAAATTGACCCAAAACAATTAAAGACAAAATCAATAAAAATAAAGGGTTTAAACCTATTTTTAAAAAACCTGTTAATAAATTCCAGAATATTATTGAAAACATCTCATCCAGAATAAACAAAGTCCACCAAAACCAAGTTTTATTCAGCACAAAAGAGATAATTTTAGATATGTTTTTTACTACTTTTATTTTTGACATTAATCACTCCTCCTTAAAAGCCAAGTAACTAATTTATTGCAAAGTTATTATCTTAATTAGAGAACAAGATTACTATACATCAATTTAAAATCTTGCTTCATAAAGATTTTTTGTCTAAAATTGCCAATCAATATAGCGATCGCTCACCTACGATCCAATAATTTCCGACAAGTGCGATCACGCAGTGCCAGCTTACGCTGATCGCCCATCTAGAAAATGCCCATAGATTCGAGTAAGTATCCCGATAATTGGAAAGAATTAGCTTTGATAGTGAAAGAGAGAAATAATTGGTGCTGTAGCTGTTGTGGCAAGAGATGTTACAAACCAGGAGAAAGACCAGAGAATTTAACTCGTTCGTATGGGGACGGCTAATATTCTACAAGTACACCATCGCAACCATGACACTAAGGATAATCGCCTATCTAATCTTCTTCCTGTCTGTTCTGCCTGTCATCTAGACTTACACAGAAGCAGGTATAGTCCAGTTAGTGAAGGTCAGTTATCGTTATGGTAGATATTAATCAGTAAAAATCGCTGCAAAAATAGAGCGTTTAACTCTTTTAGTTCTTCATTGTTACCAATCAAACGCAGAGTATCCCCATCGTAGATACTCCCTTCATAGACAGTGTATTTTTCGGCATAGTTATCATCATTAAAAATAACTTTAGAGATCGCTTTGGAGGTCGCGCCATTAATAGTTTCTCTCTTAGCCAGGACAGCAACCAAAACTAAGGTTAAACCAATTAACAAACTAGAACTATTAAGAAGTTGTTTTAATTTCATGAGTTCGTGCTAGAGTTTTTGCGTGGATATATGCTCTACCTTGACTCGATTAAATGATGGTCGGTGCGATCGCAGTTATGCGCTCTATCCAATTCAACAAACCAGATAATTTTGTTGTATGGATAGGCTAAAAAAAATAACCTACCCACACGCTTTGGGCGAAAATTAAAACTTGGCACTACGAGCAAACCAGCCCACTACCGCAGCAATGATGATAAAGGCTATTTGCCTCCAGTTCTTTAGTTCTCCAAACTTCTCTGAAATATCGGGTAACTTTCCTTCTACTGTTCCCAGTCTTTTTTCTGTCGAATCTACTTTGGTTTCTACTACGGCTAACTTTTTGTCGAGGTCTATCATCTTGGTATTTAGTTGACTTACCTCATCTTTAACTGAGGCAATATCCGTTTTTAACTCGTCAAAGCGATCGCCTATAAATTGCTTTAATTCTTTTAGTTCTGTACTTTGTTTGGTTGCCATTGATATACTGTGATTAGGTTTTTAATTAACTAAGGGAAGCTTCTAGATTGGTAGTCGGGAAGCTTCCTATCGGAGCGCGTTCCTTAGATGACGAAACGTCATCAGGGTCGCTCCTCTTTTTAATTGTATTGTCTCACGAAGCCTATGGGATACTTGGCAATATCCGTTTCAAATCGCACCCATATTTAATTAATTGAGCCAGGGTAGAAGAACAGATCTACTACTTACTGGTCATGAAAAAAAGGACACGGGTAACGCGCCGTGCGCACCGTGAGATGTCCGCGCTGTTTAACAGTTCTGGTTTACTAATTGGTTTAATTTTGGTCTTAATTGGTGTTCAATGCAATCGCTTCTGCGATCGATCTTGGCATTTTTTGGGCGTACTCTAAAATTATTTTTAATTAGGAGTCTATTCAGGTAGTCATATTGAACCCTGGTTATGGCGGAAAGCGTCGAAGTAGGGCGAGCGCTCTATCTTGACCATCAAACTCAAATAATGTGCTAGATCACACATATTACCTAAAACTTTATTTAGATTATTGTAAGTACGTTAGCTATGCAAAACAAATGAATTCTGATTTTATCGCTCGAGTTGTCGAGCTAATTAATGTTGAACGAACACAAGCCGATCTAGACCCCCTGCAAATAGATAGTCAATTATCTCAGGCTGCCCAAGTACATAGCGAAAGCATGGCGACGGATGATTTCTTCAGTCATTATGGAGTTGATGGTTCTTCTCCTTTCGAGCGCATTCAAGATACAGGCTATCAATATTCAACTGCTGCCGAAAATATTGCTGCTGGATATCAAACTCCAGAAGCAGTTGTAGAAGCATGGATGGGTAGTGCAGGGCATCGTGCTAATATTCTTAACCCAGACTTGACTGAAATTGGTGTCGGTTATGAATATTTAGCCAATGATACTGGTTCTGTTAACTACAATAGTTACTGGACTACTACCTTTGGAACTCCTGTATGAGCGTACGCCTTATCATAAAAACCCAGTCACCATATAAGTAACTGGGTTTAACTATTAATCTAGCGGTGCGCGGGGAGGGGGGTTTTAGAAACAGATAAATCGACTGAGACTATCAGACTTAAAACTATTAGAAACCCCCCTTCCACCCCAGGGCTGTTTCATTCTCGTATGAGACAGATGGGGAAATAGGGACATAGGGATATAGGGGTAATTTTCGACAAATACTCGGGATTTTGACTTCATTTATCGAACTCTAAATTTTGGAGCTCAACGAA
>JBFRWE010000408.1:0-8749 GCA_051439345.1 Xenococcaceae cyanobacterium | reverse complement strand
CTGTTAAGTAATAGCTGCTCATTGCTTATACATTCATGTACATAATTAGTCATTGTGTGTAGGTATATCCATCCTTTTGATGAACTCGCTTAAGTTTATCGACGGGAATATTTTTAGCCTTTTGACCAAGAACAGTAAAATTAAAGCTATTGGATTTAGAACGAGGGTTGACTCGTCCTAAATTACCTAGATTGTCCATAGCCAAATCTCCTGATTGCCAACCTTTAATCGGCTTGAGAAGATTGTATCTAATGGGATATCCATATTTGTTTAAAGCTGCTTTTTGTCTGCCCCCATGTCCTTTACAAGTAATAATTAAAGGCTGATTAGCTAGAATTTCTAAGCTATCAACTCGTCCTACACAAGCAGCATCATAGAAATGAGTTTTTTCTAACCCGAATTTGTGTCGGTTGAATTTGGTCTGTCCCCCTGTACCAGTAGTTACAGGCAATCCAGTTTTCTTGAGACAATTAAATAGCTTCCAACGGGTAGCATTGACGGCAGCAGCATCACGTAATGGTCTTTTAGCTTGAGCCAATATAGCTTTAAGCAAGCTAGGCTTTTTGGCTAAAAATTGTTCTATAGATTGAGTTCCTTTCTTCTGATTGCATTTTGCACAAGCTAGACACAAATTACTAATTCTGTTTGAGCCTTTTTTAGCTAAGGGAACAATATGCTCGACCTGCAAAGGAACATTCTCTTTGGAGCAGTAAGTACATTTCCTGCCCCACTTTTCTAATAGGTATTGTTTAATCTCATAACCGAGTAAATCTCCTTGTTGATACTCGATTCCTGATATTTCAGGTGCTTCTAGTTTTTGAGTGTCAAATCTTACTAGCTCCATTGCTATTGAATCAACAGGTGCCAACCTAATTAGACGTTTTACCCAGGTCAAAGTAGTTAATACTCGATGTTCTAAGCTTGGGGCTAGCCATCCTTTTGGTCGGGTACGGTTAAGAAATCTTGGTTTTCTATATCTGAGTCTGCTTCGTCTTAGACGACGGCAAGCACGACGAGAATCTAGTTTTTTCTTAATCAAGGAGCCACGATGATTAAGTTCAGCTATCCAAATAACTTGACCTTCCTGAACCAAGGCTATTCCAGTTGTCTTAGAGCCTGGGTCAATTTTAATTTGTACTTGCTTTTTGCGGTGCGACCCTGCTGCGGTTTCCTCCGCTAAGGAACGCGCACCAAGAGAGCTGTCGATACATTTTTTCTTGAGAATAATAGTAAAGGGGAATCTTCTCAATACGGCAGCTTTGCCAGCTTTTAATAGTTTGGCTGCCATTGATGGTTTGCACGGTGTTAGTGGAGTTTTATTAGCGTCTACTACTAAAACATAGTTGGGTTTAATCATGGTTGTGATTAGCTTCTTTTCAGAATCAAGTGTGCTTCGAGAATCTTGGTTGAGCTTTTTAGGCTAGAGACACTAGGGATATAAACCTTTTCTCCCGTTCCTTAATCTCTAACGACATTGCTTTAGACTAGCGTTCATCCAAAGGTGTCATAACTCGACCAAGGGAGATTCTAACAATAGAATCTAACTCTGCAACCTACTACTTGATACATAACTAGCTTTTAACTAAGTTTGTATAGGTTTTTAGTAGGTGTTTACCTAGTTGACTGATAAAACTTCTGAAACATTTGATTTTTTGTAGGTCAGGTTAGAAAATAGTCATCAAAAGTCTTGCACAGCAAGACTTTTATTTCTTGATAGTTTTTATTAATATTGCTCTAAAGTCCCATTCCAATCATAAATTGGCTTTTCTTCACAATAGCCCCACTTGCCAATAAATTGATTAGTTTGCTCTGGATTGATAATAAACTGAGCTTTGCCATAGTGATTACTGCCATCTTTCGTAGTTTCACAAACTTGTAAACTACCACTATCTTGTACCCAGTATCCTTCAAATTTTTGGTTGCCTTGGCGTTCCTGTCTGAATTTACCAATGAGACGACCATTATAATAGTCTGGGTACACGCCTAGATTTCCGTTTCTTGGTGCAGCATAAAAAATAGTATCAACTTCACCAGTACTACCATCTGGATATTTCCAAACAGTATTCCAAATCGCACCAGGGGGCCTAGAGTCTTGCTCTGTTAAACCAACCAATCCCAAGCTCAGATTTAAACTAAGAGTAGTAAAAGCTATAACAATCTTTTTTTTCATAGTCAGTTAAACCGTCTAAATTAGAAACCTTACAGCTATATGTCTGATATTAGTGAATTAAAAGAAATACCTCCTCTCCAAATCCTTGAATTTCCAAATCCTTGAATTGAAGATTTTATACCATGTTTCTATCTTTACTGCAAATTCTCACAACCCGATTAGGATTGCTATATATCACTAAATATTTTTTTGAGAGTAATTAAGTAAAATATCACCAGCTTCAGTCAAATTCTTGCCAAAAGTAATGATTCCTTCTTTATGTCCACTCATTACTATGATTTTTAGTTTATTAGTGATATTTTCTTGACACAATCTCATAATTTCTTGTGCCATTTCTGGTGTACCGTAAGCACAATTAATATCTGTTGTGGGGACTTTATTTAATAGTGCTTGCCAAAGGGAAAGATGATGAACATGAATGACTGCTCTAATTTCAGGATTAGCTACATACAAAGCAGCATGGGTTAACGCTTCAGAAGAAGCTTGAATCGAACCAACACAAGTAACTAAGTTTTTTTCCCAATCGAATTCCGTAACTTTGGTATAGTGTTTTTCAGTTAAATGGGGTATTCCTCCTGTTTGCGTTCCTGAAATAATAAAATATTCTGGTTGCTCATCGCGGATACTAATATTACCAAAGCCAATCCCATTATCATATTGACCAATGAAATTTAATTGGTATAGTCGATCTCGCCATTGATTTAATTCGGTAATCTCAGCTGAGGTAACTGTTGGTTTGTCGCTCCAATGACATTGATATTTAACGTAACCTTCATCAATCATAATTAGGTAGATGATAAATATTTATAATTATCTTTCTTTTATTTTTACTGAGCGGTTGAACCAGTTCATACCCAGAGAAATAATTAAATTAATAGTTAAATAGGTTGTAATAACAATTAAAAGCATTTCCAAAGATCGCCCTGTTTGATTGGCGACAGTATTGGAGATAGAATAGATGTCGTTATAGCCAATAGCGATCGCTAGACTAGAATTTTTAGCTAAATTAAGAAATTCACTAGTAAGAGGGGGAATCATCACTCGTAAGGCTTGAGGAAAGATAATTAACTGCATTACTAATCCAGGCTGTAAACCTAATGCCCTAGCAGCTTCCCATTGCCCTTGACTAACAGATTGAATTCCTGCTCGTACAACTTCGGCAATAAAGGCAGCAGTATAAACACTCAAACCAATTAGGAGAGTAGCAAACTCTGGAGATAAATTGATTCCACCAGCAATATTATTATTATTCAGTTCTGGTATATCCCAGTCTAAACCAAAACAGAAAATTACCATAGCTGCGATCGCCACTGCTACTGATAACCATAACCAAATTCGCCCAGACTCACCTTGTTCTTCTACAGCATAGATTCTTCTGCGCCATAAAACTACGAGCAAAACAATACTGACGATAATTACACCTAATCCTAGCCAAGTTTGTTGAGCATTTTCAAACCAAGGAATATCTAAGCCTCGATTGGTTAGAAAAACCCATCTACCAAGAGTTAGAGGATTATCTATTCTGGGTAATTTGAGAAAAACAGCAAAATACCAGAAGAATAATTGCAATAGTAAAGGTGTATTACGTAAAGTTTCTACATAAATTGTTGCCAACTGACGCAATAACCAGTTGTCAGATAGCCTACTAATCCCCACGATAATTCCCAAAAATAGGGCGATAATGATGCCAAAAAACATCACTCGTAGAGAATTAATTAAGCCAACTAAAATCGCCTTAAGATAAGGATCGTTTGAACTATAGGCAATAGGTGGATTGGCAATACCGAAAGAAGCAGAGCGATCGAGAAAATTGAAACCAAAGTTTAACCCTAAACGCTGAAAATTATTGACGAGATTATTACCCAAAAAAAAGATAATCGTGAAGACAATTAGTAGAGCAACAACTTGTCCTACTATCCTTAACACTCTACTATCTCGCCAAAAAGGTATTTTTTCGTCTTCAACTGACATTTTGCACCTTACAATCAAAGTAAATAATTGAAGAGGCAAAATCCTCTTTCTTGGTAATTACTACTACAGACAAGGCATGTCTTGTCTCTACCTACTTACTACTTCGGTACGCTTAATCTATATTTATCGAACTTAGGCAAGAAGTCTCTTATCGAAATGGTGGAGAATATAAAAGTCCTCCATCAGTCCACAGTTGATTGAGTCCTCTGTCTAAACCAAAAGGTTGACCTATATTGCGATCGTAAATTTCACCATAGTTGCCAACATGTTTAACAATTCTGGCAGCAAAATCATTAGGTAGCCCCATATCTTCGCCCAAATTGCCTTCTTGACCCAAAAAGCGTCTAATTTGCGGATCTTCTGTGTTTTCAAAGCTACTGATATTCTGGGAATTAATGTCAAACTCTTCTGCTTGAATAAGGGCAAAAGTAATCCACTTAACTGCATCAAACCAATTAGCATCCCCATTTGCTACCATGGGGGCAAGAGGTTCTTTTGATAACACTACGCTAGCAACTTCGTGTTCGTCAGGATTAGCCAAAACAGCACGACGGACAGTTAACTGAGAGCGATCGCTTGTTACTGCTGCACAACGCTCCTGTTCATAAGCAGCATAAACGGCATCAACATCCTCAAACACTACAGGCTGATAATTTATTCCCCGCTTACGCATCTGATCTGCTAGATTCTGCTCGTTTGTAGTTCCTGACAAAACGCAAATAGACTTATTTGCTAGCCCGTCTAAATCCTCGATTTCACTATCTTTCCGCACCATGATACCTTGACCATCATAAAAAATAATCGGGGCAAATTCCATACCCACAGAAGTATCACGGCTAATTGTCCAAGTAGTGTTACGACTAACTAAATCCACTTCTCCTGATTGTACTGCGGTAAAACGCTCTTGGGCACTGAGATCGCGGAACTCTACTTTAGCAGGATCGTCAAATAGAGCAGAAGCTACAGCCCGACAATATTCGGCATCCATCCCAGAATATTCACCATTTTCATCGACAAAGCTAAATCCTGGTAATTGACCGTTAACACCACAGATCAGATTACCACGGCTTTTAATTGTATCTAAGAGACTACTTGTCCCACTACTATTGTCTCCATTACTAGGGGTATTATCTCCGCCATTGCCACAACCGTTTAAAGAAGCGAATATTATTCCTGCTATTAATAGAGAACCCCACTGTTTTTTCCAGCAAGTTTTGATACTCATACTTTATACCTGAAGATTTCCTGCCAATTGATTAATTTCATACCTGAGTATAGAATGTTCTTAATACATGTTGTGTTCTTATTGAAATAATCTTAAGAATGGTTTTAGCAAATCCTCAGTCCACTTTTCATCAATTTAAATGTAGCCTGGCTATCGAGAGGACTAGCAAACAAATAGCCCTGTCCATATTCACAGCCAAGTTCTCGCAGTATATTTAACTGTAATTCTGTTTCTATTCCTTCAGCAATCACATCTAATCCCAGACTATGGGCTAAGTTAACGATCGCTCTTACAATATCATAATTAGGATCGTTATTATTTTTCACAATAAAGGATCGATCGATTTTTACTGTATCAATAGGCAAATAACGTAAATAACTTAGAGAAGAATAACCAGTGCCAAAATCGTCTATACACAGTTTGATTTCTCTTTCTTTGAGTTTTTCGAGAACTTTAGTAATGGTTACAGAATTTTCCATTAAGTTACTTTCTGTAATTTCTAGCTTTAAGTATTTGCCTTCTAATTGCAGGGATTGAAGTATTTCATCAATTTGCCCTAATAGCTTAGGATGAGATAGCTGAATTCCAGATATATTAACACTTATACTTAGAGGTAAGTAGCGAAAAGAACATTGTTTCCAGCTATTTAGCTGTTGACAAGCTTCTCTTAAAACCCATTTACCTAGAGGAATGATTAAACCAGTTTCTTCGGATAAAGAAATAAAATTTTCTGGAGCTATAGAACCTAAAGAATGATGTTCCCACCTTACTAAAGCTTCAAAACTATCAACCATTCCTGTATAGAGAGAAACAATTGGTTGATAGTTCAAATGTAGTTTTTTGTAGTTAATAGCTTGCTGTAAATCGCTTTCTAGCTGCAATCTTTCCACAGCAAGGGTGTGCATTACTTCATGAAAAAAGACTAAATTTTTGAGAGCATCAAATTTAGCATAGTGCATTGCTGTATCTGCTGCTTGCAGAAGTTTTTCTGGTTGTTCATAACCAATACTACTCAGAACAATACCCATACTGACGGTAGAAAAAACAATAGTTTCTTGTAGCTCAAAAGGAGTTAAAAACTGATTGTAAATTTCTTCTGCCCTTGCTTCAACTTCTTTCTCTTTGGTAATGTTAGTTAGTATAATAGCAAACTCATCTGCATTAATTTTGGCTAATATATCTTGATGATTGAGGCATTTTTTAATTCGTTGTGCAGCAGCAATTAATAATTGTTCACTTAAAGCATGACCTAAACTATATTTAATAACCCGAAAGCGGTCTATATTTAATAATAAAACTGCAAACGAATAACCTTCTTTATGGAGTAGTCTGCTTTGGTTAATTTGCCTACCTAAACATTCTAAAAATAAAGTTCGATTTGGTAATGTAGTTAAATCATCATAGTAAGCCAAATATTCCAGTCTTTCTTGAGCTTGTCTATGTTCTTGCCTAACGATAGCTTCCCTTAATTCTCTTTCTACTGCGGGAACTAATCGTGCTAGCTTTCCTTTAAGTAAATAGTCATGGGCACCAGCTTTCATTGCAGCTATAGCTGTATCTTCTCCTATTTTGCCAGAAACAATAATAAAGGGTAAGTCTAATTGATAATTTTTGAGGATGTTTAAAGCAGCGATCGCGCTAAAGTTAGGTAGAGCATAATCTGCCAAAACAATATCCCAAGCAACCTTTTTGTCTAATGCGGTGTGCATATCTAGTTCAGTTTCTACTCGCTCGCAATGGAGCTTATAACCACCGCGCGCTAACTCAATTGCTAGTAGTTCGGCATCATCTTCTGAATCTTCAACAATTAAGACTCGCAGAAGTTTACTCATCTATTACTCCAGAGACAGGTGGGACTTGATTAATAGTTAACCAGTATATTGTTATTTCTCTAGCAAAATTTTGCAGTTGTGTAAAGTTTAGCGGTTTACGGATATAACTGTTACACCCATGGAGATAGCTACTGGTAATATCTTCTGGCTCTGTTGATGTACTCATGACTACTACAGGCAAAAACCTAGTTCTGGAATTAGCTCTAATACGTTGTAGCACTTGTAGACCATTAAGTATGGGCAAGTTTAAATCAAGTATTATTAAGGCTGGCAGATCATTTAGATTTCGTCTAGAGTATCTGCCATTACCTAGTAGATAGTCTAACGCTTCAATCGCACTTTGCACCATAACTAAATTATGTTCAATTCCACAAGACATAAAAGCTAGCCTAACTAATTCCTGATAATCTGCATTATCTTCTACAAATAATATAGTTTTTATGGACATTCTAGTTTAATAATTTGTTCAAGCAGTCTGTCAATTTATCTACCGAAAAAGAAAATTCATCTCTATTTAGAGCGGAGGATGTCTGAGAAGTAGAGGTATAATTAGTCACTTTAGAATGAAAACTATCGCTTCAATAGTTTGGCAAAAAAAGTAGCTTTTGATTGAGTAAAACCTATCTAATAGATAGCTTCTTCGGTATCATTTTTTACTTTTCAAACATCCTCTAAGTTCAAATAAAAGGACAATAATATTTTTAATTTTCGGCCACTAAGATCGTATGATACTAGTAAATAATAATTTAATATATTTCCGTCAGATAAAAAATTTTTTATCTTAGTTTAATCAAAATTTTATGTTTATATTTTCTACAAGAAGTTGTGTCTTTTTAATGTATTTAGTATTTAAAATGCATATAAAAAGTAAAGTTTAAAGGTACTATACCAGAATAATAAGAGGATTAATCATAATTATCCAAGATTTTAAACTATATAAATTAAGCAATATTTATTATCTTATAAGAGAGCAATTATAATGTTTTTAAATAATAGTTATTCTTGTTGGCGATGACCCTCTTATACTATTTCTCGAAACCAGCTAGATACATAACCAAATTATTATTAATAAGAAAAAACTTGTAAACCCTGAATTTATCTGTTCCCTGTTGCCTATTCCCGTCTTACGTGGTCTGACTTGCTCCCGAAACCTCCGCGTCATCCACGCGCTAAGCTTGAACTCACCTAAGTTGCCTACTCTCTGTTGCCTATTCCCTCTTGCCTATTACCTTGACCAGAATTGAAGAATGCAGTTTAAATGCGTCTAAGCTTATTCCCTTATCCTCTACTAAGTCTCTCGTTACTTTTGAGAATTGGTATTACCTCTCTATTGCCTAACGGCGAGTCGTCAGAACCAAGAATCCCACGGCTTTAGCGAAGGGTAGCCGTGCAGAGTATCACATAGGGAATAGAACAAATAGCATGTACTTCCCATTACTCACTTCAATTTGTAGTTTTATCAAAGTATTTACTCTCACACTTTAGACAGGGGAAGAGTGCTTAGCACCGCTCCCGATAAAATCGTAAAATCTGATAAAAACCACAACCTGT
>JBFRWE010000407.1:0-11653 GCA_051439345.1 Xenococcaceae cyanobacterium | reverse complement strand
GCCCCGCTTGTACGGCCGGTTTTATAGACGGGAGTTGAATTGTCGGCGGGGACTGGAAATCATCAGGTCTATCTACAAAAATCCCCAATACAACCCCCTCCGTTGGGGCAGTTGGCGAACTGCCCCTACAGGATTTGCGGATACATTCAATAATTAACCCCCAACAGGAAAATATTCAAAATTGGTTAATTGCAAATTTAGCAGGGCGTTTAGGCTTATCTCCTGAAGAGATAGATATCAACGAACCTTTTGCTAATTATGGTTTGGATTCTCTGCAAGCAGTCAGACTATCAGCGGAATTGGAAGACTGGTTGAAAATTAAACTTAATCCTACTCTAGCTTACGATTATTCAACCATTGCTAGTTTGGCAAGCTATCTTAGTGGACAAAAGCAAGAAGAGATAGAGGTAAGTCAAAATTCAAATTCAGCAACTACTGAACCAATTGCGATTATTGGTATGGGTTGCCGTTTTCCTCATGCCAACAATCCCACAGAATTTTGGCAGCTTTTAAAAGAAGGCAAGGATGCTATTTCCCAAGTTACGGGACGTTGGCAAGGAGATAGTTGGGGTGGATTTGTCGAAGGAGTAGACTTATTCGCTCCCCAGTTTTTTGGTATTACTCCTCGCGAAACCCAAAAGATGGACCCCCAACAAAGATTCTTATTAGAAGTTAGTTGGGAGGCGTTAGAGAATGCTGGCATAGCTGCGGATAAATTAGCAGGAAGTTCTACAGGTGTATTTATTGGCATTAGTAGCAGCGATTATTCTCAGCTTCGACTTCATTATGATACGCCCATTGATGCTTATGCGGGGACGGGTAACGCCCATAGTATTGCTGCCAATCGTCTTTCTTATTTTCTCGATCTAAGAGGTCCTTCCCTGACAGTAGATACAGCTTGTTCTTCCTCTTTGGTAGCGGTGCATTTGGCTTGTCAGAGTTTGAAACAAGGAGAATGCGATCGCGCTATTGTGGGGGGAGTTAATCTGATGTTATCCCCCGAATTAACCCAAACTTTCTCTTTAGCGGGAATGATGGCTAGAGATGGTCGTTGTAAGTCTTTCGATGCGGATGCTGATGGTTATGTGCGTGGGGAAGGTTGTGGAGTAGTTATTCTCAAGCGTTTAGATAAAGCGATCGCCGATCAGGATAATATTTTAGCAGTCATTAAAGGTTCGGCAATTAATCAGGATGGAAGGAGTAACGGTTTAACTGCCCCTAATGGTTTGTCGCAACAGTCAGTGATTCGTCAGGCTTTAGCTAATGCCCAAGTAAATCCAGACCAAATTAGCTATATTGAGGCACATGGTACAGGTACATCTCTAGGCGATCCCATTGAAGTTAATTCTCTTAAAACTGTCTTGATGCAAGGAAGAGAGAAGGAACAATCTTGTTATTTGGGTTCGGTAAAAACTAATATTGGGCATTTAGAAGCAGCAGCAGGAATTGCAGGTTTAATTAAGACGGTTTTATGTTTACAGCATCAAGCTATTCCTCCTAATCTACATTTTCGGAACTTAAATCCTCATATCGATTTAGAAGATACACCCATTGCCATACCTACTCAGGTGCAACCTTGGCAAGAATCAGCAAGGCCGAGATTGGCTGGGGTTAGTTCTTTTGGTTTTGGTGGTACGAATGCCCATGTATTTGTATCGGGTAATTATTTGATTATTGTCGGGGCAAACGGCGGTTTGCCCCTACGGGATTACGAAACATCCGTACAAGATCGCCCATTACATCTATTAACCCTTTCGGCGAAGAATGAACAGGCGTTAATCGATTTAACAAAAGCTTATACTGAGTTTTTGGCGAATAGCGATAATATTTCCTTAGCAAATATTTGTTTTACTGCTAATACAGGACGAAATCACTTCGATCGTCGCTTGGCTGTTGCTGCTGCTTCTATAGAAGAATTAAAAACAAAATTAGCTGAATTCCAACCTAATAAGACAAGAAATAACTTACTTTATAATCGAGTTGTTAAAGAGAAGCGTAATCAGACCGCCTTCTTATTTACAGGGCAAGGTTCTCAATATGTAGGTATGGGTTATCAACTCTACCAAACTCAACCTACTTTTCGTAAAGCCTTAGATCTTTGTGATGAAATATTAGCAAAATATTTAGATCGACCATTATTAGAAATAATCTTCGTAGGGGTGCATCGCGATGCGCCCGTACAAGAATCTAGGCTCAATCAAACCCAATACACCCAACCAGCTATCTTTGCTTTAGAATATGCCCTGGCACAAATGTGGTTGTCTTGGGGAATTAAACCCAATCTAGTTATGGGGCATAGTGTCGGGGAATATGTGGCAGCTACTATCGCAGGAGTGTTTAGCCTAGAGGATGGACTAAAACTAATCGCGGAAAGAGGAAAGCTGATGCAAGCCTTACCTCAAACGGGAAAAATGGTTGCTGTTTTTGCTGAGTTAGATACAGTAACTAAAGCGATCGCGCCTTGGCAAGATAAAGTATCGATCGCAGCTATTAATAGCCCTCAAAGTATTGTTATCTCTGGAGAAGAAACAGCTTTAGCTAAGGTTATTAACAATCTAGAATCTCAGGAAGTAAAGACCCAAAAATTAAATGTTTCCCATGCTTTCCATTCTCCTCTAATGCAGCCAATATTGGCAGAATTTGAGCAAATTGCTGAAACAATAACTTACTCTGTCCCCCAAATTCCCATAGTTTCTAATGTGACAGGAAAACTAGTTACAGAAGAATTAGCTAAAGCGGAATACTGGGTAGAACATATTATCGCCCCTGTACAATTTGCTCAAGGGATGGAGTTATTACAGCAAGAAAAATGTAATATTTTCTTGGAAATAGGAGCTAAACCCATCCTATTAGGAATGGGTCGTCAATGTTTGCCAAAAGCAGCAGGATTATGGCTACCTAGCTTACGCCCTCGTAAACAAGATTGGCAACAAATATTCTCTAGTCTGGCAAGTCTATATGTACGGGGAATAGAAATAGATTGGGATAGTTTAGAAAAAGACTATGATAGGCAAAAAGTAGCTTTACCTACCTATCCTTTCCAAAGACAAAGTTATTGGTTAGAAAAGACAGATAAAGTATTATCTTTAAGCAAAAATAAGACGGCTAATCTTGTTGCCGATTTGTATCATATTCTCTGGCAAGAAAAAGCAGAAGAATTACCAGTAGCTACGGAAACAACTGCTAACAGTTATCTTATTTTTGCGGATTCTCAAGGGGTATCTACAAAAATTGCCCAGAAATTAGAACAATTAGGCAATAATTGCATATTAGTTCACAAAGGAGAAAAGTATCAGTCTTTAGGCGATCGCAGTTGGAATATTAATCATTTACAACCAGAAAATATTGAACAAGTATTTACTGAAGCAGAGATTAATGCTGATAATCTGCAGCAAATAATTTATCTCTGGAGTTTAGATAATAGTAATAAAGAAGATTTAAACCAAGATTGTTCGAGCAATTGTGCTGGTATTTTACATTTAGTCCAAACTCTCTTTAAACAAAATATCAATGTACCGATTTGGTTAGTTACTCAAGAAAACCAGGCAATTAATAATTCTCTGAAACAAAATAGTATTGCCTCTAATTCACTCTGGGGTTTAGGACAAGTATTAGCATTAGAACATCCCGAATATTTTGGTGGAATAATTGATGTTAGTGATAATCCTAATCAGCAAGAAGTTAACAATTTAATTACTGTTATTAATAACAAGCAGAAAGAAGATCGCTTAGCGTTACGAGGAGATAAAATCTATGTTCCTCGACTAGAAAAATTTGGACAAAAATCTACACAGGAATTAACTATTGATACAGAAGGTGCTTATTTAATTACTGGTGGATTAGGTGCATTAGGATTACAACTGGCACAGTGGTTAGCAGAAAAATCAGCAAAACGTTTAATTTTAGTTGCTAGAAGTAAACCATCCATAGAAGCCCAAGAAATTATCGATCGCTTAACAGAAAAAGGCGTAGAAATTACCATTGCCCAAGCTGATGTAACCAATAAACAACAGATAGCCACAGTAATAGAAGAATGTAAAACTTCTCTTAAAGGCATTATTCACGCTGCGGGTATTCTCGATGATGGTTTCTTACAAAATCAAACTTGGCAGAGATTTACTAAAGTAATATCGCCTAAAGTATTAGGGGCTTGGAATTTACATCAACTAAGTGTAGATTTATCCCTAGATTTCTTTGTTCTCTTCTCTTCTGTCGCTTCCTTAGTCGGTTCACCAGGACAAAGTAACTATGCAGCAGCTAATGCAGGTTTAGATGCGATCGCTCGTCATCGGCAAGCACAAGGTTTACCTGCTCTAAGTATAAACTGGGGTCCTTGGGCAAACGCTGGTATGGCTGTAAATAAGGGCGTTAACCGCCAAGGCATTAATCTCATTGAACCGCAATCGGGATTTAAAATATTAGAACAGTTGCTTGCTGGCGGTAAACAAACCATTCCTGCCCAAGTAGGAGTCTTATCCGCAGACTGGAATCAACTAGCACAACAATTTTCTTATCTGCGTCAGACTAACTATTTGGCTAATTTAATTACTGAGGAAAAAGAAACTAAATCTCAACAAGCAAGAAAACCTCAAAAAGATGTATGTGCTGAATTATTAGCAATTTCTGCTCAAACAAGAGAAGAATACTTAATTGATTATCTCAAAGAAGTCACTGCCCAAGTTTTACAGATAGACAAAAATAATATTGCTGTTAATGATAGTCTTCTGGATACTGGTGCAGATTCGATCATGGTTATGGAAGTGATCGATCGACTCAAAGGCGATCTTAACTTGATGTTGTATCCTCGGGAATTCTACGAACGTCCCAGAATAAATAGTCTAGCAAAATACCTAGCTGTAGAATTCACCTCTACTCACGATCAACCACAACAACCTTCTACCTACTCTATGGGCGAACAGCCGTTCGCCCCTACAAACACTACCCCTACAGATACCCCCATAGCCTTTATCCTCTCCTCTCCTCGTTCGGGTTCAACCCTACTGAGGGTAATGCTAGCAGGACATCCAGCCCTTTCTTCTCCTCCAGAATTGCACTTGTTGCCTTTTGAGAATATGCAGCAAAGACAGGAGGAATTAGGCATTTCTCATTTAGGGGAAGGATTACAGCGGGCATTTATGGAATTGAAAGGTATTGATGCCCAAGCCAGTCAAGAATTGGTAGACAATATTATTCAAGAAAATCTCTCTGTAGAGGAAGTGTATCAGATGTTGCAAAAACTAGCAGGCGATCGCTTGTTAGTAGATAAATCTCCTACTTATGCCAACAGTAGAGAAACCCTAGAAAGAGCAGAAGAAATATTTAGTAATGCCAAATATATCCATTTAGTTCGTCATCCTTACGCAGTAATAGAATCCTTTGCCCGTATGCGGATGGACAAGTTAATTGGGGCAAAAAATTCTCATCCTTATCAACTGGCAGAATCAATTTGGACAAATAGCAATCAAAATGTCCTTGATTTACAACAGATAATAGACAGCGATCGCTTGTTACTAGTTCAATACGAAGAATTAGTTACTCAGCCACGGCAAGTCATGGAAAGAGTATGTGACTTTTTAGCTATTCCTTTCGATGAAGCTGTTTTACAACCATATCAAGGCGATCGTATGACGGATGGGGTTCACAGCAATTCTATGTCTTTGGGCGATCCTAACTTCCTTAACCATCAAACTATTGATGCCCAACTAGGAGAAGCTTGGCGAGAAATAAAATTACCCTCTTTACTGGGTACAACGGCACAACAAATAGCCCGTCAGCTTAATTATGAATTACCCCAAGAAGCAGCAGTATCATCTTCGGCGATCGAAACTACTATGGAAGAAACGCTGCTGATTGTTAGGGGTTTAAGGTTGTATCTCTGTGCTTGGGGGCCAAAAGAAGGGCCTTTAGTCCTCTGTCTCCATGGTATCCTCGAACAAGGTGCAGCTTGGTCAGAAGTAGCTATTCGTTTGGCACAAAAAGGTTATCGAGTAATTGCGCCAGATTTGCGAGGACATGGACGCAGCGATCATGTTGGCAAAGGTGGTTCATATAATTTAATGGACTTTTTAGCCGATATTGATGCGATCGTAGACTTTTTAGCCGATCGAGCCTTTACTTTAGTCGGACATTCCCTCGGCTCGGTAGTAGCAGCTATTTTTGCCAGTATTCGTCCCCAAAAAGTGAAAAATTTGGTTTTAGTCGAGACAATTTTACCCACAGAAACAGCAGAAGAAAATGCAGTCGAACAATTAGTAACCCACCTAGACTATCTAGCTTCTCCTCCCAAACACCCAGTTTTCCCTGATGTAGAAGCAGCAGCAGAACGTTTGCGCCAAGGTACTCCTGCTATCTCTAAAGCTTTGGCTCTGTTATTGGCTAAAAGGATTACCGAACCCTGTGAAGGTGGAGTCAGATGGCGTTGGGCTCCCCTACTGCGAACTAGGGCAGGAATTGGCTTTAATGGGATCGGGCGGTCTCGCTATTTAGGTTTACTCAAAAAGATTAAAGTCCCCATAACCTTAGTATATGGAGATAAGAGTATTTTTAACCGCGATGAAGATTTAGCCGAGCAACAAGCAGCTATGCCCACAGCAGAAAAAGTAGTTTTATCTGGAGGACATAATTTACCGTTGGAAACTCCGTCTGGTTTGGCGAAAATTATTAGTAGTGCAGTGGCTTTGACTAGTAAATTGATTCCTTAGAGTTAGGGCGATCGTTCAAAAAAGCTTCTTATAATGAGTAGTGCAAGTTATAGCAATAACTAGACTAGACTAAAATCTAGCAGAAGTAGAAGAGTTTATAGACAATCTATAACTAAATTATGAACCCTCGCTCGTCTTTCCCCCTCGATCGACTAGTAACAAAACTGAGACAATCTTTAGGCATAATTCAAAAGCAAGACATCCAAATTGCTAGTGAAATCTTAGGACTACCAACAAATAATTTAATTCAAGTTGGTGATGATTGTGCTGCTATTCCTGAAGTTGATGGTTATTTACTCTTGGCAGCAGAGGGAATGTGGCATGTTTTAGTCGAAAGCGATCCCTGGTTTGCTGGTTGGTGTGCAGTGATGGTTAATGGGAGTGATATTGCTGCTATGGGAGGAAGAGCAATTGCAGTTGTAGATACAATTTGGACAGAAGATACAACCAAGGCGACTCCTCTTCTAGAAGGAATGAAGGCTGCATCCCAAGCTTACAATATCCCCATTGTGGGAGGGCATACTAACTTTAAGAGTGCTTACAATGCCTTATCTGTAGCTATTTTAGGACGGGCTAAGAAGTTAATTAGTAGTTTCCAAGCACAACCAGGAGACTTATTAGTTTTAGCGATCGATCTTCAGGGAAAAATGCATCCTCAATTTCCTTTCTGGAATGCTGCTACCAAAGCCGATCCTATTCAATTACAACAAAACTTAGCCATTCTTCCTTCTTTGGCAGAATCTGATTTATGTGCTGCGGGAAAAGATATTAGTATGGGAGGCATTATTGGCACTTTATTAATGTTGATTGAAGCCTCTAGGTGCGGGGCTATTCTCAATTTAGATAATATTTTTCATCCTGTGGACATATCGCTAGAAACCTGGTTATTATGTTTTCCTAGTTATGGTTTTTTATTAAGTATTCCTCCAGACAAGATCGATGCAGTAAAAGGACAGTTTGCTCGGCAAAATATTGCTTGTGCTGTAGTTGGCGAAATTAAGCAGGGGTCTAAATTAGTCTTCAAATATGAAGACTGCTCGAGTCTGTTTTGGGATTGGCAAACAGACAAGTTTATTTTTCCTTCTGTACCTTCAAAGGGAATAGGGAATAGGGAATAGGGAATAGGGAATAGGGAATAGGGAATAGGGAATAGGGAATAGGGAATAGAAAACAGCCTCCGATAAACACATATTTTTGTATAATCACTGCAAAAAGCTAAAAGCTTTAATCTAGTTAAGTTTTATTCTGACAAATAAATTTATAGCCATAAATTTGTTTATAAAGTTAATAATCAGTTAGAACTCTATTTATAACTAGCTCCAATGGAGATGAGGGAAGGATTGTCAGTTATGCTTTTGAACACCCAGAACTCTGCATCAACACAATGGGAACAGCTATCATGTGATCGTGGAGATGTTCAAGATTTAGCTTTAAAATGCTCGATTTGCGGTCAGTTTCACAGTACTGAAGACCACTGGAAATTTATGGCTGATATGCCCAGCCAACCAGACATGCTGATCGATGATTTGGTTAAAATGGGTGTCTACAACCAGAAGGCTTTAAATGTAGCTGACAGTATTAGTCAGGCTGATTTACGTAAAGCTTTATTTCTCAAAATGGCTGGTCGTGGCAATCCTAAACGGGAACGATTAGTTAACGAACTAATTAAACAAGCAGGAGGATTAGACGAAGCCTTTGCAGCAGCTTTTGGTCATAGATCTGGAGAATTCTTCAACGATACTATTTGTAATCGTAATTTTACCCGTCGTCGATTTTTGCGTAACGTAGCCATCGGTGCAGCTTTAGTCAGCTTGGCAAGTTGTAATACAGAAGAACAAGTTCTCCAAAACCTTCCCGATGAAACTCCCTTTAATCTGACTAATAATGTAGAAAAAACTTCGCTTAGGGTTGCGTTTTTGCCTATTACCTGTGCTTCTCCTATTATTATGTCTGACCCCTTAGGCTTCTATAAAAAGCACGGCTTAAATGTAGAACTGCAAAAGTATGCTAGTTGGTCAGTTGTGCGGGATGCAGCGATCGCCGGAGAATTAGATGCCTATCATATGCTTGCACCTATGCCCATTGCTATGACTTTAGGTTTAGGCTCAACAGCTTTTCCTGTCAAGCTTGCTAGTATTGAAAATAATAATGGTCAGGGAATTGCTGTTGCTAACAAACATCAGGGAAAAATAAATGGTCCTGCTGACTTTAGAGGTTTTACGATTGGTATTCCTTTCGACTATTCCAATCACAACTTAATTCTGCGCTATTACCTAGCTGGGGGTGGTTTAGATCCTGATAAAGATGTTAGGACTATTATTATGCCACCTCCAGATGCGATCGCGAAAATGGCAACAGGACAGATTGATGCTTTTATCTTGCCTGATAACTTTACCCAAAGAGCAGTTTATAATGATATCGGTTTCATCCACATCTTAACGAAGGATATTTGGCAGGGACATCCTTGTTGTGCCTTTACTGCTAGTAGTGAGTGGATTGAAGAATATCCCAAAACTTTTAGAGCCTTAAATAAAGCAATTATCGATGGTGCTAACTACGCTGACAGACCAGAAAATCGCCAAGAAATAGCTAAGGCGATCGCGCCTAGAAAATACCTCAATCAGCCAGTAGAAGTTTTAGAAGCAGTGATGACTGGCAAGTTTTCTGATGGACAAGGTAATGTATTCGATATACCCGATCGTATTCAGTTCGATCCTTATCCTTGGAAGAGCTTCGCTACCTGGATTTCAACTCAGTTAGTCCGTTGGGACTACTTACCAGAAGAGAAAGCTAATTATCGGGAAATAGGCGATCAAATATTTTTGACCGACTTAGCTAGAGAATTAGCAGAAGAATTGGGCGCAGAACCCCCACAAGAGTTATTACGAGTGGAAAAGCTCAAATTTGATGAACTTGACCCTACACAACCTCAAGCTTATCTAAAAGAACAAATTGATAAATTTGGCGTTTAGTTAAGTTATATCAAATCCAGTCCAGGGTAGGGGCAACCCCTCTAAATCTCCCACCCCCTATAAGCTTTCAGGGGTATGATTTTAAGATTTAACGGTTGAGATGGGCAGAGGAAGCGGAGGAAGCAGAGGAAGCAGAGGGGGAAAAGCCCATTCTTTCGTTCTAACTAGAGTTAAGATTTTCAACTTTATTAAAAACATACACTTGAAAGGAGGTGCCTTGCCCTTACAGAATTCTTTGATAATCGGATTTGGCCTGATAAACAATATAACTTTCTTAGCAATCAAGAGTGTTATCTAGTTCCCAGTTAGTAATTTGAGTACTATAATCATGCCATTGTTGATATTTGAGTTTTAAATAAGAAGCAACAAAAGAATCACCAAAAGCTTTAGCAAAAACTGGATTGTCTTCCAGACAACGTAAAGCATCTAGCAAATTACCAGGAAGTTGTTTAACCCGATCTGGTGGTAAAGGATGAGTATAACTATTGTTATCGCATCGATCGCCTGGATGAATTTGACGAGTAATTCCATCAAGTCCTGAAGCAACAATTGCTGCGGGAAGAAGATAAGGATTAGCTGCACCGTCAGCTAGACGCAATTCAAATCTACCAGCATCGGGAATACGAATCATATGGGTACGATTATTACCACTGTAGCTAATAGTGTTCGGCGACCAAGTTGCACCAGATAGAGTAACGGGGGAGTTAGTGCGCTTGTAAGAATTAATTGTCGGATTGGTAAAAGCACACAAAGCAGAAGCTGAGTTTAAAACTCCCCCAATAAATTGATACCCTAGTTGAGAAAGTCCCAATTCCCCATCTATATCTTTGAATAAGTTCATTTTGGTTTCCTTACTCCAGACAGAGAGATGGAGATGACAACCGTTACCAGTTAGGTTAGCAAAGGGCTTGGGCATAAAAGTAGCGCGAAATCCATGGTTTTCTGCGATCGCTTTAACCATATATTTAAAGAAAGCATGGCGATCGGCGGTAACTAGGGCATTATCATACATCCAATTCATTTCAAACTGCCCATTAGCGTCTTCATGATCGTTTTGGTAAGGCTTCCATCCCAAAGACAACATAGCATCGCCAATTTCACTAACCACATCATAACGGCGCATTAATGCCTGTTGATCGTAGCAAGGCTTGGCAGCGCGATCGCGACTATCAGAAATTTCCCTACCATCAGCAGATAAAAGAAAATATTCGCATTCAACTCCTGTTTTAATAATATATCCTCGCTCTTGGGCTTGTTTGAGCATTCTCTTGAGAACTAATCTCGGAGTTTGTTGTATGGGTTGTCCGTCTACTCCATAGAGATCTGCTGGCATCCAGGCAACATCAGTTTGCCAAGGTAACTGAAATAAACTGTTGGCATCAGGTATTGCCAAGACATCAGGATCGGCAGGAGTCATATCTAACCAAGCAGCAAACCCTGCAAACCCTGCTCCATTCTCCGCCATTTTATCTATACTTTGAGCAGGTACTAGTTTTGCTCTCTGTACGCCAAATAAATCAGTAAAAGAAATAAGAAAGTAGCGAATTTGGCGATCGCGGGCAAGTTCTGATAGCAACATTATAATCGGCAGTAAAATAACTAAACTATACTAAAAGCCAACCCCGATTTATATTTGTAGCAATCAACACTAGTTTTTGGTGCTTTATAGACAGTGACAGAAGTAAAATATTATGGTAAAACTAGAAAATTTATAATCGATAGAATGCTTATGGGGTAAATATTTCAAGAAAGTTTCCAACTTTATTTCTAAGAAATTAAATTTTTGTGACTGTAAAACATTAGTCTGAAGCAATTTTAACACATGGGGTTTGGGGCGGAATTCCTCCGCTTCACGCAGCAAGCGGATGGATGGATAGCCCCAAGCTATGAGTCTCAGGTTGACACTGAAGAAGTCAAAATCTTTATAGAGAAAGACTTATAGCTATGATAAACTAATTTTGTTGCTTCTCAGCTAGGCAA
>JBFRWE010000406.1:0-4488 GCA_051439345.1 Xenococcaceae cyanobacterium | reverse complement strand
GCTCTTTCTCTTGAACCTTTTCCTGATGAAAATAGAGAGCGGATCATCAAGATAATGTCCCAGAAACCTTTTACTGATGAGGACTGGGATTGCATTATTCAAACCATGTCTAAAAAAGCAATTTATACAGCGCAATTACTGGCAGGGGAAATGCCAGCCAATATTGAAGAAGTTTTTACTGCTAATGGTTTGAGCCTCTTCCCCTATACTCTTTCGGATGTTCGCTCTCGTTGTAGTTGTCCAGATAAAGCTAATCCCTGTAAACATATAGCTGCCGTTTACTATCAGTTAGGAGATCGCTTTAGTGAAGACCCTTTTGTGATCTTTCAACTAAGAGGACGCACTAAAGAAGAGATTTTAAAAGCTTTAAGAGCGATTCGTAGTCAAAATAGTAATATAGGCGATCGTCAATCATCTCCTAACCTACAAGAAGATGAGAGTCAAAATTTAGCTGAAAATCAATTAGCTTCTTCTCCATCCCCACATTCAGCTGAAATTAAAACATTTTGGCAATACCAAGAACCGTTAGAGTCTTCTTTAGTGGTCATCGTACCACCGTCAGACAATAAAACTGTTCTCGATTTATTAGGAAAAGTTCCTTTACCTACCGATGATGCGGATGCAGTTAAAGAATATCTGACTCAGGTTTACCAAACCACAAGTCAACAGGTGATTATTTCTGCTTTAAGCTAACTTATATTCAACCGTTGTTTAACCTTCTCCAAAAAATACCCTTCTGTTAGTAGAAGGGTAAAAACAAGATCATAGAGTCAATATTTTCTTATAAGTCACCGCCACGCAAAGCCAGTAGAAAGATTACTGCTGGTCCAGCAAGCATGATTAATGCAACAAAAGTTAATTGAAAAATAACATTGAAGTCAATACTGCTAAATGCGTCTAAGATATTTGTTAAAAAACCCATTTTTTCTCCTATTTCTACCCAAGCTAATCTAATTAAATGGCTAAATCTAATGAGCCATAGTCTATAATACCTGGGAATTGTGAGCTATTTTTCATCCAAGAAACAAAACTTTGTAAACTTTTATTACTTAAATTAATTTAACTAATGGCAACTTGGCGTTGTATCAATAATTGCGGGGCTTGCTGTCATCTCGATCCTGCGGATAGACCAAATTTAAGCGATTACTTATCTCTCCAACAACTAGAATTATATCTGAGTATGGTAGGAGAAGAAGGATGGTGTATAAATTTCGATCGCGCTACCCGAAAGTGTTTAATTTACGAGCAACGTCCTGACTTTTGCCGTGTCCTACCAGATAATTTTGAGCAGATGTATGGAGTAGAGAAAGAAGAGTTTAATGAATTTGCGATCGATTGTTGTAAGCAACAAATTACGGGAGTATATGGTGAGAGTAGTGAAGAAATGAAGCGGTACAATTGGGAAACTAAATAGAACAGAAAAACCTACTATCTCAATAAAAGTCGAGAATGACCAATAAACCTGGATAGTGATTAGAGATTGTTACTTTCGAGAATCGATCTGAGCTATAGTAAATTATTATTTGTTGCTCCAAACAATTCCTTAACTTGATTCATAATCAAACTCCCTTACCTCAGTTATTCAAAGGAATAGCTTTGTTTACCCCAGGAGGAGATTTAATTTATGGTATTGATAGTAGTAAGCAAGCTCATTGGCACATTCATTTGTGTCTCGGTTTGCAGCAAATACTAGGCTTGTCAGAACCTCCTCATTTCCTCGTACCAGGCTATACAGCTACAGTCGATCGTTGGCTAGAAGCGCAAACACAGCAAATCAGAACTTCAGCAGAAATTTATCCAGCAGTACAACGCTATCAATCTTTATTAAGAGTTTTATTTCAGACAAAAGAAGTGGCTTGGCAAACTGTTCCTTGGCAAGAAGAGTATTGCAATCCAATGATGTTAGATACCTATCGTCACCAGTTCCCCCAACTATGGGAAGATCATAATTTAATTATTCGCTTAGACCCAAATAATAATTACCAAACAGGGAACTTACCTATAATCAGAACAACAGAGTATTTGCCTCAATTAAGTCAGCAGCAAAACCTAAAAGCTAATTTTTTGGTTGACTCTAGGAACAATGAAAATGGGCTGAAAAAAATAGCAGAAACTAGTAGTGAGATTTCTACGGCTGAAAATAGCTCAACTATAAATCCAAAGAGCGAACAATTTTCTGATTCATCAGAGATCGAGAATAGTGGCTATGTTCTACGCTTATTTATTTCTAGCGATAATGCTGCGGTGGAAAGAACCTTAACAAAAATACACCAACTTTTAGAGGAGGGTCTAGTTTACCCTTATACTTTAAAAGTGATAGATATTTCCAAAAACCCAGAGCAAGCAGAAGATTATCATATATCTGCTACGCCCACTCTAGTTCGTGTCTGGCCTCAACCTATACGCAGAATTGTGGGTAAATTAGATGACTTTGAGCGAGTTTTACAAATTATATCTAGCCTTTAACTTCAAGACTTAATTTGTTGGTAATTATGAATACAGCAACCTTGGCAGCGATCGCCTACGGAATTACCTCTATAGCAGGAGGAATATTTGGATACGCTCAAGCTAAAAGTCGCGTTTCTCTAATCTTGGGAAGCATTAGCGGGGTTTTTCTGATAGTTGCTGCTTGGGCACAATTACAAGGACTCCCCATTGGCTCAACTATTGCTCAAATTATCACCTTGTTGCTAGTAGTAGTATTCACAGTGCGTTTAATCAAAACTCGCAAATTCATGCCAGCAGGGCTAATGCTCATTTTGGGATTAATAACTTTGGTTTGCCTATTTTTATAGATAAAACCAAAGTTACCGATCGATTAATTCGCTCTAAGCTAAAGTTTCAGGACAATAGCCTAATCCTCTAGTAAACTGCTGCCGAAAAGCCTCAATATCTTTGGTATCTGGCTTACCATAAGAAACAACAGCTACCTGATAACGGCGCATCACTTCTACCACAGATTGCCCTGTTTCTAAACTCCAAAACACCATTTGTAAACGCATATCTGGTTCGTAGGTAATGCCCAACTCACTCATAAAAGCTTGGAAGTTTCCATGTTGTTCAGGAGTGAGAGACTGAGGAAATCTAACTTTGACAATCCAGCCGTCAATTTGATGAATCACAGTGAGGGATGCGCTATTTTCTTGCTGTCTGTGCCGAAGATATTCAATTGTTCTCAAAGTCAGGCTAGCATTGGCGAGAGAGTAAAGATAATCCATAAACATTCCTGTAACAGCCATACTCTAATAGTCTGACAAGAAAGTAATCGCTTATGCTAGGGGAAAAGCACCCGATCTTGCAAATTTATTATAGGGGATATCACCCAATTACCTAGTATAGAATGAACAAAGCAACAGGAATAAGTGAAGATCGCTTACTGTCAAGCTATAGTTACAAATTGCCCGAAGAGCTTATTGCTCAAACCCCCATTGTGCCAAGAGACAGTTCTCGTCTTTTAGTAGTAAATTCACTTACGAATCACTTTCATAGCATTTTTCATGATTTAACAGATTGGCTACTACCAGGAGATTTATTAATTTTTAATAACACTCGTGTTATACCCGCTCGGCTTTACGGTTACAAAGCTACAGGAACCAAGATAGAAATATTACTGCTAGAAGAGAAAGAAAACAATTGTTGGTTGGCTTTGGTGAAACCTGGTAAAAGATTACCTATAGGCGCAGAAATTTTGTTTGCTCCTAAAAACAATCCACCAGAAAATCAACATCGACTTAAAGCTAAAGTAATCGATCGAGATGAAGGTACAGGAGGAAGAATTTTACAATTTGCCATACCCAATAATTATTCTTTTGAAAAAGTACTAGAAGATTATGGTCAAATTCCTTTACCTCCCTACGTCTATTCCCGTCAATCACAACCTCATCAATATCAAACTGTTTATGCCCAACAACCAGGGGCAATAGCAGCACCTACTGCTGGTTTACACTTTACTGAAAGACTATTAGAACAATTATCGACCAAAGAAATCCAACAAGCCTATCTTACTCTTCACGTAGGCATAGGTACATTTCGTCCAGTAGAAACAGAAAAAATTACAGACCATACTATGCACCAGGAATGGTTAGAAGTAAGTCCTCAAGTAGTAGAACAAATCAAAGAAACTAAAGCTAGAGGAGGAAGGGTGATAGCGGTAGGAACTACTGCGGTGAGAGCCATAGAAGGTGCTGCCACCGCTTCTGGAGTAAGATCGGGAAAAACTTTACAATCTTTTCGAGGTAAAACAGACTTGTTTATTTACCCTGGTTATGATTGGCAGATAATTGATGGTTTAATTACTAATTTTCATCTGCCTTATTCCAGTTTATTGATGTTAGTAAGTGCCTTGATTGGTCGTGAGCGTCTGTTAAATTTATATCAAGAGGCGATCGAGCAGCAATATCGGTTTTATTCTTTTGGTGATGCGATGTTAATTTTGCCAGAAGCTAAATCAGTTAACGGTTAACATTTATCATTTATCAGGCAAAAGCA
>JBFRWE010000405.1:0-16685 GCA_051439345.1 Xenococcaceae cyanobacterium | reverse complement strand
GGTATTGCCATCGGCAGCGTTTATTTCTTAGATTAATCTATACTAAGGAGCGATCGCTTTTTTCTCTTAAGTGCGATCGCTTTGTCTAGAAATAAATTTAAAATCCAAGTTTAATATTTATTGAGATTAATACCTGCTTCTTTTGCCATTGCGTGTACACCTTTTTTCTCTAGGGTTTTAATTGCTTTAGTCGAAAGGCGTAATCTTACCCAACGATTTCCTTCAGACCACCAAACTCGTTTCCATTGTAGATTAGCATTTTGCAACTTTTTGGTACGACGGTGAGAGTGAGAGACAGCAAAAGCGTTGTTGGCTTTTTTTCCAGTTAATTGACACCTGCGAGACACAGTTATCCTCCAATTTTAACATCACGGTCTCCTATTGTATCAAAAAATACGTTTAAGGTTGAAAAGATAGAGGAAGAAGTTCAGGAGATGATTACTAGATACTTTTGTACAATCATTCTGAACTTCAGCAAATCCTGAATTCTGAACTCCTTATCCCCTTATTTCTCAGTTAATTTGGTCAAAACCTGATTAGAACGTTCTACAAAGGTTTTCATTCCTTCTGCATCGAAGGCTTTTTGTGCCATTAAGGCTAAGTCATAGACGTGCTGGCACATCAAATTGACTAAATCACCAGAAGGAGATTCCCCAGTACCTTGAATAATTGAACCTTGGCTAAGTTCAACGATATTTTGAATCAGAGGATGAGAAGTATTAATCATCAAGATATGATCTTCAGGAAACGCCATAGCTTTTTCTTGCATTAGGGCAGTCATTTCTTGCAATCTTCGCATGGCTTCGGGTAGAAGTACCATAGCAGGAGGTGTTCCTTGAGGATCGTCAGATTTAATTGCTTGAGTCTTAATATTTACTCTAGGCTTATTGAGAGCTTTTTCAAAAACTTCTTTGATTAGTTCACTGCGAGTTTTATTAGTTTTAGGATCGACAATTTCTTGGGCTTTATCGTCTTCAACTAGGTTTTTATCTAGTTCTGAGTCTACACGAGAGAATTTTACTTCTGAATATTCTTTTTCTAGGAAAGGAATGAAGTAGTTAGTATCGATAAAGGAGTCCATGTAAAGGACTTCTAAACCTTGATTCTTGTAGAGTTCTACATAAGTTCCCTGAGTGGAAGGATCGCTACAGTAGTATACTGTCTTTTCTTGTTTTTCTTTATTTCTCTCTAGATATTCGTTCAGAGTAGTGTAAGGTTTGCTGTTTGATTTATTTTCTGCTTCTGGGGTAACATTTTCCCAAGCATCTCCTGAGTCAGTTTGTACTTCTACTTGGGGAGTTTCTTGGCTACTAGTTGTGGTAGCTGCTTGATAAGTAGTGCGGAAGATAATCAAATCTTCTACTTGCTTTTTAAATTTCTCGTTTTTCAGAGAACCGTATTTAACAAAAGTACCGACATCTTCCCAGCAGCTAATATACTCATCTCGATTTTCGTTGTAAAGAGATTTTAAGCGATTGCCGATTTTTTTGGCAATAAAATCAGCTATTCTGCGTACAGTGCGATCGTTGGTTAAAGCACTACGAGAGACATTGAGGGGAATATCGGGACTATCGATTACACCCCGTAAAGGCATCAAGAATTCAGGAATAATCTCATCGCAATGATCGCTAACAAATACTTGGTTACAGAAGAGTTTGATTTGTCCTTTACTAAAATCTACGTCAGGCTTTAGTTTAGGGAAATAGAGAATACCATTGAGTAAGAAAGGATAATCTGTATTTAAATGCACCCAAAGTAAAGGATCTTCTTGGAAAGGATGAAGATAACGGTAAAATTCTAAATAATCGTCTTTAGTTAGATTTTGAGACGATTTTTTCCATAAAGCTTCTTGCTTATTAATTACTTCCCCGTCTAGCAGAATTTTAACGGGCATAAAGTCACAGTAGGTTTTGACTAGTTGCCTAACTCTAGTCGGTTCAGCGTATTCTACTTCTTCATCTTGAAGAGTAAGAGTAATCGTAGTTCCTCTGGTGGTACGTTCCGATTCTGTTAGTTCAAATTCGGGAGAACCATCACAAGACCAGTGTACTGCTTCTGCTCCTTCTTTATAAGAGAGAGTATCGATTTCTACTTTAGCTGCCACCATAAAGGAGGAATAAAAGCCTAAACCGAAATGCCCAATTAATTCATTGGCATTTTTTTCGTACTGCTTGATAAAATCTTCAGCACTAGAAAAAGCGACTTGGTTAATATATTTTTTTACCTCATCGGCACTCATGCCGATACCGTTATCGGAGACAGAGATGGTTTTTTTGCTTTTGTCTAGAGTAATCTTAATTTCTGGTTCGTCTAATTCTCCACTCACTTCTCCTGCCAAGGATGCCATTTTTAGCTTAGAGATCGCATCAACCGAGTTAGATATTAATTCTCGCAAGAAAATTTCGTGATCTGTATAGAGAGATTTCTTGATAATAGGAAATATATTCTCGGTATGGATCGTGATATTGCCTTTTTCAAGTACTGCCATGTTTTTCTCTTCCGATTACTACTAATACGGTTATATTTTAATGATTCAATTATGCGCGATCGCTTTTCTTGTGCAGGTCTAGGATTATACGCCAACTAAGATGCGGATTTCCCTACCTCTCACAAGTAATAAGTATTACTTATTACTTATTACTTATCTTTGTTGCCAATTAGCCCAATCTTGAGGTTTGAGGAAGGTTTCGTATAATTCCGCTTCGGGGGTATTCGGTTCAGGAGTATAGTTATATTCCCAACGAACCAAAGGAGGTAGAGACATGAGAATAGACTCGGTACGTCCATTAGTTTGTAGACCAAAAATTGTCCCGCGATCGTAAACTAGGTTAAATTCTACATAGCGTCCTCGACGATAGAGTTGGAAATTCCGTTCGCGATCGCTATATTCTCTATCTTTTCTTCTTTCGACAATAGGAATATAGGCAGGTAAAAAGGCTTTGCCACAATCTTGGATAAAAGCAAATAAATCTGACCAATCGCGAGGTTCTAATACGCCAATTTCTTTACTTAATTTAGCTGCTGCTTTATCTGGATGAGGACCTCGATATAATTCGCCTTGTCCATCCTGATAATCAAAAAATAGTCCGCCTACACCTCTAGTTTCTTGACGATGCTTAAGATAAAAATACTCATCACACCAACGCTTAAATACTGAGTAATATTTAGGATGGTGTCGATCGCAAGCTGATTGAAAAGTGCGGTGAAAATGGGCTGCATCTTCGGCAAAAGGATAGTAAGGGGTTAAATCTGCACCACCACCAAACCACCATACAGGACCCGCTTCAAAATAGCGATAATTAAGATGAACGGTAGGAATATAAGGACTACGGGGATGAAGTACCATAGAAGTTCCTGTAGCGTAGAATCCATGTCCTGCTGCTTCTGGGCGTTGCTTGAGAATGGAAGGAGGTAATTTTTCTCCCCAAACTTCTGAGAAGTTAACGCCACCTTGTTCTAAGATTGCCCCTTCATTAAGTATGCGCGATCGTCCGCCTCCTCCTTCTTCTCTTTCCCAACTGTCTTCTCTAAATTTTCCCTTGCCATCTAATTCTTCTAATCCCACACAAATGTCATCTTGCAGTTGTTTCATAAACTGACTCACTTTTTCTTTAGAGTCAGCAGGAGGAGTTGAAGAGATAGAGGTATCGGTCATTTTGTTATTTAAAACGGTCATTTTACTATTTCTGTATTGTGCGCTCAAAAAAATGCTAGTCCAGTCCTAATCCAGACTACCGTTAATTGGGGATTTTCTGAATATCAGGGAAACAGAGCAACAGGAATTTCCAGATAGTTAGCAATATTTTTTAATAATCTGGGCTAGTAGAGAACAAGGGAACTATGCAAACCCAATTTTATTGTAAAAAGCTATCATCTCTCAGATTTTAATTAGCTAATTGCGTAGTCTTGACAATTCTCAACAACCCTTGATATATAAAGATTACGTCTCGAAAATGCCAACTTGTTACGTCGTAAACGACGGGGCTTTAAACCCATTATCACGAGGGTAAAGAATTTTGAATTATTTTCCCAAAAATATGGCTGTAATAGTGAGACGACGAGTAGATTGTAACCGCAAGCAATTTACTCTAGGAAAATAATTACGGTGGAAATAACTAGTTGGTCAATATTAGATAGCCAATACTTCAAGATAGCTCTAGACTTGTATCATCATTCCTTATCCCCTCTAGCCACAATCTTGGCGCAAACTATCGAAGATCCAGATGTACTCGGACAGATGCAAGATGCTTGGAACAACTTTATTGAAACTGGTCAAGTTTGGGCTTTACTAATTGGGGTATTTTTTGGCTATTTGTTTAAAAGCTTAACTAGTTACTAACTAATTTAGATTGTAGCTCATCATTTCATTTAAAATATAATACTCAATCTCTAGTGTGTATTAATTCGTCGTGACCCCAAAAAAAACCTGGAGCGATCGCTTTGAATCTTCTTTGCATCCAGCGATCGCTATATTTAATGCTAGTATTGGCTTTGATATAGAATTAATTGAGTACGATCTTACAGGCTCTGTTGCTCATGCTCAAATGCTTGCTCATACAGGAATTATCACTACAGCAGAAGCAGATAAATTAGTTACAGGTTTAGAACAAATTAGGCAAGAATATCGAGTAGGAAAGTTCAATCCTGGAGTAGAGGCAGAAGATGTTCATTTTGCCGTGGAAAGACGATTAACAGAAATTGTCGGTGATGTAGGCAAAAAACTCCATACTGGTCGATCGCGCAACGATCAAGTAGGAACAGACATTAGACTATATCTAAGAGAGCAAATTAACCTAATTCGCCACCAATTACGCCAATTTCAGACAGTTTTACTCGAACATGCTGAAAACCATGTAGAAACTTTAATTCCAGGCTATACTCATCTCCAAAGAGCGCAGCCTCTAAGTTTGGCTCATCACTTGCTGGCTTATTGGCAAATGGCGCAAAGAGATTGGTTAAGATTAGGAGACATCTATCAACGTACTAATATTTCTCCTCTTGGTTGTGGGGCTTTAGCTGGTACTACTTTTCCTATCGACAGACATTACAGTGCCTCTTTGTTAGATTTTACCGATATTTATGCCAATAGTTTAGATGGAGTAAGCGATCGAGATTTTGCGATCGAGTTTCTTTGTGCTGCTAGCCTAATTATGGTGCATTTAAGCCGTCTCAGTGAAGAGATTATTCTCTGGGCATCTCAAGAATTTAATTTTGTTACCCTAAGAGATAGCTGTGCCACAGGTTCTAGTATTATGCCTCAGAAAAAAAATCCTGATGTACCAGAATTAGTCAGAGGTAAAACTGGTCGTGTTTTTGGACATCTACAAGCACTACTAGTAATCATGAAAGGTTTGCCCTTAGCTTACAACAAAGATTTACAAGAAGACAAAGAAGCAATCTTTGATGGAGTAAATACAGTTAAAGCTTGTCTAGAAGCTATGACTATTCTTATGTCAGAAGGTTTAGAATTTCGTACTGAAAGATTAAACCAAGCTGTTAGGGAAGACTTTTCTAATGCTACCGATGTCGCAGATTATTTAGCAGCCAAAGGAGTTCCTTTTCGCGAAGCTTATAATTTAGTAGGCAAAGTAGTTAAAACTAGTCTAGCTGCGGGTAAACTACTGAAAGATTTAACTATAGATGAGTGGCAACAGATACACCCAGTTTTTGAGGAAGATATTTATGTTGCGATCGCACCTCGTACCGTAGTTGCTGCCCGTAATAGTTATGGTGGTACTGGTTTTGAGCAAGTCCGCCAAGCTATAACTAAGGCAAAATCTGAACTTAAATCTACTTAAAATATCCTATATCCTAATTAACAATTTAATTCTATGCGTCGTTCCTGGCGATTTCTCAGCACTGTACTCGGTATTATTTTCCGTCATCCTGTTACTGGCATAACTCTTATTCCTGTTTTGCCAGATGGACGCATTGTTTTAGTACAACGTAAAGATTCTGGTAAGTGGGGACTACCAGGCGGAATGGTAGATTGGGGAGAAGATATTCCCAATACTGCTTATCGAGAATTGATAGAAGAAACGGGGTTAGAATTGGTTAAAATTCGTCGCTTAGTGGGAGTATACTCTGCACCAGACAGAGATCCACGCATTCATTCTATCTCGGTCTTAATTGAAGTAGAGGCAAAAGGCACTCTAGAAGTTAAAGATAAATTAGAAATAATTGAAGCCAAGGCGTTTATCCCAGAAGAACTACCTTCAGGAAATCTTAGCCATGACCATGATAGACAATTAAAAGACTATTTTAATGGTCTGACAACTATTGCTTAACATAAGTAAGCTTAGACGCATTTAAACTGCATTCTTAAATTCTGGTCAAGTCAATAGGCAATAGGCAACGCCCGAATATATAACTTAGGTTAGTCTAAGCTTACCTATCTTAAATATAAAAATAGTTATGAAAAACCCCATAATACCCGCACTTGAAACAAGATTAGAGACTGTTGTCAAACAAAAATTAACTGCTTATGTAGATGGGATTAGACATGGAAATCTCGTGAAAATTTATTGTTAAGAAACTTGTTTGCCTCAACCCAAAAAAATTCTAAGTTTAGAGTATCTTAATATTTACTTTATAAACTATCTCTTAGAGGCGCGGAGAATATTCTGCTTTAGCTCATAATCGAAAAAAGTACTATTCTTCTGTGTAAGCTTTCTTTTAATTACCACTGAGGCAAAAATTTACTGACAAAAAAGAGAATAATTCCAACTACTAATAGAGATATTCCTACAGTAAGTTTGGAAAACGCAATAAATACTCCAGCACCGATTAAGACTAATCCCCCTATCTTATAGACCTGGGAATTTTTCCACCAATCTATTGTTTCCTTGTTACGATGCCCACAGTAAGGACAAATAAGATCAGACCGAGAAATTTGCTTCTTGCACTTCTCACAATTAGTTAGCTCCATAGACCAAATAAATCTTTATTTTAATTTTATTAGCTTTAACTATATAGTTTTAGCTTCTCTTCTAATTTTTAGCTAGGGTTGTATCACTGACTATTATGAGTGATATTAGTCCAAAGACACAATTGATTATACAAGTCTTGTCTGATATACAAGTAGTATTAAATCAAAAATTTTGACAGCGATCTCGAAGAGATCTGCTCCGCAGCCCGCAGATGCGCCTCCGCTATGCCAAGACAGCGAAGTTCCTGCTCGTTCTTTTGGTTAGCATATATTGATCTAAAACTGCTTTCGTCCTAAAAATTAGTTTAGTCAAACATAAACCATTAATCAATTTAGATAAAAATATGTTAGCTGTGCAACCCCATATTCTTGCCCTTGATTTTGATGGAGTCATTTGTGATGGCTTAGTTGAATATTTTGTCACCACGAAAAAAACCTACAGCAAAATTTGGAAAAAAGATATAAGTGAAAACTCGGAGACTCTAGCCAATAGTTTTTACCGTCTCCGTCCTGTAATTGAAACTGGATGGGAAATGCCTATTTTATTGAGAGCCTTAGTGTTGGATATAAATGAAGACAAGATCCTCAAGCAATGGTCAGAAGTCGCCCAAGAGATCGTTAAAAGCGAACAATTAGATAACAAGGAGATAGCCAATACATTAGATAATGTTAGAGATGAATGGATTAGTGCTGATTTAGATAGTTGGCTCAAATTACATCGGTTTTTCCCTGGCATTATTGAGCGTTTGGGTAAAATTCTTAACTCATCAACTCAACTCTATATTGTCACCACAAAAGAAGGGCGTTTTGCGAGTAAGCTATTGCATCAGCAGGGAATTGAATTAGCAAGAGCTTCAATTATTGGGAAAGAATCTAAGCGTCCAAAATATGAAACTCTCAGGCTATTAAGAGATAGTAGCTCTCAAAATAATCCTCTCATCTGGTTTGTGGAAGATCGACTTAAAACCCTAAAATTAGTCCAGCAGCAACCAGATTTATCAACGGTGCAGTTATTTTTAGCTGACTGGGGATACAACACCGCAAAAGAGCGAAAAGCGATCGCCGATAATCAAAGTATTAAACTATTATCTCTAGATCGATTTACCCAGGATTTTTCTGCTTGGTTATCTAGTTAAAACTGTTAATTAACCCCCATTCTTATTCCCTACTTGAACGAGCGTAAGCCTTACGCCCCTACTTGCTAATTATATGTAGTGGTACTATTTAGTTACAAATTGTCTTGATTCAAGAAAATTGTTCTGACTTAAAATCTCTGATAAATCAGTCTCAGCTTCTAGCAAACAAGCATGACCACTTTGAGGTAATATCGTTATCTGTCCTTGAGGTAAGGCTTGTACTAAACGGTTCGCCTCTTCTACTGAGGGTAAGAGCTTATCTGCACCTCCAGCTATGATCAGAGTTGGCTGTTTAATGCTGGTTAGCTCTTGTTCTGAAACAACACAGCTTTGTAATAAAGATAAACGCCAACTGACAACTTCTTGGGGGAGCGATCGCATAGCTTGCAATAAGGCACGACGTTCTTGTTGCTCAATTCTACTTAACTCCGCCAAAAAAGGTAATAAACCAATAGCTGAAGTCTTATGGATATAGCTTGGTAGCCAGGGAATAAGATTAATACCTAAGCTGAGAAGGGGACGTTGGTTAAAAGAAGAAGCAGGATTGACTAGTATTAACCTTTGGGATATTTCTGGTGCTGTCAAACTAATTTTGAGAGCTAAAGAACCACCAAAAGATTCCCCACAAATATAAACCATTCTTGAGGGCAAGGTTGCTATTTCTTGTTGAATTAAATCTATAGTTTTACTAGTAAGAGTATCCCAATCACTCAGATCGTAGGCAGGAATAGATAAACAGCGCAGATCGAAAGTTTGAGCTAGTTTATTTGTTTGAGTAGTTAGTAACTCTCCTGTTCCATCCATCCCTGGTAGATAAACAAATAAAGGTTTTGTTGGTTGAACTAATCTAGGACGTAAAAAACTAATTTCGTTTTTATTAATCATTCGATTTCATGAGGTGATGCAGGACTAGAAAAACTGATAAACGCAAAAAAACGAAAAAATGTGACAAAAAAGAGATTGAAACTCCCTCAAATACAAAATATTGTCATAATTCTATCACAAATGCCTGTTTTTTTTAGTTTTTAAGCAATATAAGAGATTGTTATATAAATAGCTACTTGTCAATTACAGGTAGCATTTTATTACTATAATGTATTAAAAAAAACGGATCTATTCGAGATCGAGCTTTCTGTTTATCCTACATGCCTAATGTGAATTAAAATGACAACAGAATAAAAAAAAGATCGCTCGAAGCTAGATAATACGCGATCGCTTTTTTTAAAATGTCTATCTATACTATTTTGTTGTTAACGATATTTTGCTGTCAGAACCCAACAAAGAGTAGGGGACATAATCATCGTAAAAATAGTAACAATGCTCAGAATCCACAGTAGATCGCTGTTAACTAAATTCATAATAATCACCTCTGAAGTTAGATATGAGGTGCGTTCCTTCGAGAAATTTTCTCTACTTCCGTCTGTCTAATTTTTAATTAGATAGATGAACGATATCCTAATTGTTTACATCTTTATTGTCAGATTTAAATCTTAGTTTTACCAGTACGGATATCATCAGTGTCTTGTGATCTATAGAAAAATTTTAATTATTTATAATTAAAACCGACGTTGACTAACAGAATAACAAAAGCGATCGCCATAGAAAGAAAGGTGATTTAGCCCCTCTCAGTTATCCCAAACAAGCCTTAAAGCTAAAGAAGGAAGGTATTATCATAACAAGTTGCTAAAATTAGCTGGAAATTTAACTTGTTATGACAAGTATTGAGGTTAAGTTCACTTATGGGTAATCAGCTTAGTACTCAACCCGAATCATCGAGCTACAAATTGTATCAAATTTTAAGTACGCAAGAATTAAACACTTTGAATGCTCGTTCTAACATTTGGGGATTAATTCAATTAGCAGGGCATTTAAGCGTGATGGTAATTAGTGGTTATTGCTGGATAACTATAGAAAACTGGTTAGTTAGGATACCAGCTTTAATCATTTACGGCTTCAGTTTGGCTGCCATGTTTGTGCCTGTACATGAATGTTGTCATCGTACAGCTTTTGCTAATAATCGTCTTAACGATCTAGTAGCTTGGTGTGCTGGAATTTTATCCTTTTATAACAGTACTTTTTATCGTCGTTATCATAAATGGCATCATCGCTATACTCAAATTAGCGGAAAAGACCCCGAATTAGAAGACCCCAAACCAAGTAACTTTAGGGAATATTTAGCCGAAATAAGTGGTTTGAACTGGTGGATTGGCAAATTTATAACCCATTATCGAATAGCCACTGGAAAACTAGATAGTATGCCTTATATTTCTGAAAGTGGAAGAGATGAGGTAATTAGCTCCACACGTTTACAAATCTTAGTTTATGTTAGCGCGATCGCTCTGGCTGTAATAGCAGGAAAGCCTTGGTTTATTACCTACTGGTTACTACCACTAGCAGTAGGACAGCCAATTTTACGAGTAATTCTATTAGCAGAACATACAGGTTGCAGTAACGATAATAATCCTTTGACGAATACTCGTACAACCTTAACCTGGTTTCCCCTTAGGTTTTTAATGTGGAATATGCCCTTTCATGCCGAACATCATCTTTACCCTTCTATTCCCTTTCACGCCTTACCGAAAGCACACCAGCAGCTAAAAGAGCATTTTACCGTAATCGATCGTGGTTACTTAAAAGTGAATCGGGATATAGTATCGAGTTTTAGATAGTAGGGGCGCAAGCCTTGAACTCATAATGTATAGGGCTTACACTCATATTTAGATATTAAATGAATAACTCTGTCAATAAATTTATCATCAAAGATTTTGCTTTACAATGCGGAGCAGTATTACCCGAAGCCACATTAGTATATAAAACCTATGGAGAACTAAATCGCGGTCGCGCTCTGAGTGCCAGCTGCGCCGATCGCACTAACGCTATTCTCTATCCTACTTCTTATGGGGCGCAACATACAGATATAGAATGGTTAATTAACCCTGACAGTATTCTCGATCCTAGTCGATATTTTATTATCATCCCTAATATGTTCGGCAATGGTTTATCAAGTTCTCCTAGTAACTGTGAAGCTTGTCAGTTAGCAGAAACAGGGTTTTACTTTACTCATTTAGATAATATCCGCGCCCAAGAAAAATTACTACGAGAAGTATGGCAGATTGAAAAGCTAGCTTTAGTATATGGTTGGTCGATGGGAGCGCAACAAGCCTATCATTGGGGAGCATTATATCCAGATCGAGTTGAGCGGATAGCTGCTCTATGTGGCACTACCAAGACTACCGCTCATAATAAGATTTTCTTACAAAGTTTGCGGACGGCACTAACAGCAGATCCTGTTTGGAATGGTACGAAATTCGAGGGTATTCCCGATCGCGGTTTTCGGGCTTTTGCTCGTATCTATGCCAGTTGGGCAGCATCCCAAGCATACTATCGAGAAGGACTTTATTATCAGTTTGGATATAATTCTTTAGAAGATTATTTATTAAGAGGTTGGGAAGCTAATTACCGCAAACGCAATCCCCATAATTTACTAGCAATGATCGATACTTGGTTATGTTGCGATGTCAGTAATAATCCTATTTATCAAGGAGATTACCACAAAGCACTAAAGTCAATTACTGCCAAAACTTTAGTTATGCCAGGAACAACAGATTTATACTTTACTCCCGAAGATTGTAAGCTAGAAGCAGATTTAATTTTTAATGCAGAGTATCTCCCCATTCCATCCATTTGGGGACATCGAGCAGGAAATCCCTATCAAAATCCTGAAGATGAAAAATTTATTAAAGTAGCAGTCAACCAATTGCTCGATCGAAAGGTTTGATATCTGAAAAAAATAATATCATTAATTAATATCGGAGAATGGGGCAATACTTTAACCGACTAGAAAGATAAAATAATTACTCATAAAGAAACTCCATTCAAAGAAAGTTTCATTTACGGTTCTTAGAGGGTAATGCTATAACCATACCCTTACTCTATCCAAAACAGTAAACAGCGATCGCACAATCAACCATCCAGTAATTCATAACATTTTCCTCCTATCTAAAAGCCGTGACCAAATTGATCTTTTTGCCAAAACCCTTTTATTTGATAGCTACTTTGTTAATATCTAGCTTTTTCCTCCTCCCTCCTGCTTTCGCTCAAGTAGATCTTTCTATTTTTATCACTCAACAAAGTCAGCAGCAACTTAGAGAATTATTACGTCGCGGTCAAGAGTATATCGATGCGGGAGATTATGCTAATGCTATTACCACTTATCAACAAGCTGCTAATCTTGATGGCAAAAATGCCAAAATTTTTTCGGGAATTGGATATCTATACACTTTACAGAAAGATTTTGCTGCTGCTGCTGCTGCTTACCAACAAGCAGTTATTCTCGATCCTAACAATGCAGAATTTTACTATGCCCTAGGCTATAGTTTTGCTAAGGCAAATGATAATGAGCGGGCTGCCAATGCTTATCAAAAAGCGATCGCTCTCGATCCTGGCAATATTCAGCATTATATTGGTTTAGGAGTAGTATTGCTTCGTGAAGATAAGTATGATGCAGTTATTGATAACTACTACCGCATTTTGACTTTAGACCCTAATAATCGCCGAGCCTATGACATTATGGCTACTGCTTTGATTAAACAAGGGCGTTATCAAGAGTCAATTGAATTTTTACAGCAAGCCATTTCTAAATTTCCTAATGATGGTAATTTACAACTCCAATTAGCGATAGTATTAATCAATCAAGGGGAATTGAAAACTGGATTAGATAGCTTACAGAAAGCAAAACAGTTAGATCCAGATAATCCACTAATATCTCTTAAAATTGCCAGAGTTTTACAAGCACAAGGAAATTCAGCAGGAGCATTAAAAGCTTACCGTAAGGCAATTGCCCTTCAGCCAGATTTAGTTGAAGCTAGACTCGCAATGGGCAAAATTTTCTTAGCAGAAGGAAATTACATTGATGCCATCATTACCTATAGACGCTTAACAGAAATAGATCCTGATAACTCTTCTGTTTACTATCATCTTGGTATTGCTTTAAATGAAAGAGGAAGAAAACAGGAAGCAATTACTGTTTTAACTCAAGCGAGAGAGTTATCTGAAGAGCAAGGAAAAGTAGAGGAAATAAGCAAGATAAATAGTTTATTGGAACAATTAGAAGTAAGTAATAATTAAAACTATATGACTCAAACTGAAGCTATCAAAAACTTGTTGGAAGCAGTGGCAGCAGGATATGTTAGCCCTGTTAAGGCCTTAGAAAAGCTTAAACATTTTACTTTTGAGCCAGTAAAAGATTTTGCCAAAATCGATCATCATCGTCAGTTAAGAACAGGATTTCCTGAAGTAATTTGGGGTTTGGGAAAAACACCAACGCAGATTGCTCAAATTATGAAAGCTATGGCAGATAAATCTTCTGTAGTCATGGCAACTCGTATTGAACCTGAAGTTTATGAACAATTACAACCGAAGGTAGGTAACTTAACTTATTATCCTCTTGCCCGTATTTGTACCATAGTCTCAACAACATCCACTATTCAACATTCTGGGAGAATTTCTATTCTGACGGCTGGTACTGCTGACTTACCTGTGGCGGAAGAAGCAGCCGTTACTGCTGAACTTTGTGGATTTCAAGTAAAACGCCTTTGGGATGTAGGGGTAGCAGGAATTCACCGCTTATTGAGTCACAAGGAGATTATTTATGAGGCTGATGTTTTAATCGTAGTAGCAGGGATGGAAGGAGCATTACCTAGTGTAGTAGCAGGAATGGCAGATTGTCCTGTAATTGGTGTTCCTACTAGTGTAGGTTATGGAACTAGTTTTGCTGGTGTTGCACCTTTATTAACCATGTTAAATTCTTGTGCTGCGGGAATTGGAGTGGTGAATATAGATAATGGTTTTGGTGCAGCCATTTTAGCAGGACAAATTTTACGTACAGCAGAGAGAATTAGGAATTAATAACTTGCTCAAAAAAAAAGGAGCGCACCTTTAAGGACGCACTTCCTAGTACTATATTACCGAGTTGATAGTGATGCAATCATGATTTACTGTCACCACTATTATCTTTACATGATTAGATTAATTTCATAATCTCTTCATATAATCTTTGCAATATTCTTCATCTAATCTTTGTACTTTTCTTCGTATTTTAACAATTAGCAAAAATGCTCGAAAACCAAGTAATTTAACTTAATTGCTCTTAAAATATACTACTTGGATTGGATTTAGTCAAATTCAGGCAAATGCCATAATTGAGGTTGAAATTCGCTTAAAGAATCAAGTGTTTGGGTAGCATCTTGATATAAAGATCGATCGAAATCAAGAGGAGGAATTGTTATGACAGACATATTTGCTGACAATGCAGCTTGCATACCAGCTAAAGAATCTTCAAAGACTAAACAATGTTCAACCGAAGCATTTAAACGTTGTGCTGCCAGTAAAAAAATGTCTGGTGCAGGTTTACCTTGCTTAATAGCAGGATCGTCTCCTACAATTATTTCCGTAAATAACCCTATCCATTCTTGATAATGAGTAGTTTTCATCTCAAAATTATGAAGAGAAGAACTAGTCGCGATCGCTTGAGGAATTCCTTGTTTATGCAGATTCTGAGTAAGATTAATTGCTCCTGGTAGAGGCTTTACTTGAGAATATAAAGGATAAAGAAGTTTATTTCGCTCTTGTAAATATTCTTCTATAGTTAGAGGTAAATTTAATAAATCAATGACAATTTTAGCTGAATCTACAGTTGGTCTACCAGCAATTTTCAGTTTCACAAAGGTATCAAAAGTTTTGCCGTAGCGTTGAGCAATTTCTTGATTTACTTTTTCGTTTAAAGATTCTGTATCTAATAACAATCCATCGAGATCGAAGATGACATGAGTAATTGGTTTAAACATAATTAGGTTTCTACTAATAACTGATTTAAGCCATTGGGGGAATAGTTAAACCTTTGAGTGATTTCTCTTGTTGCTGTAATTGCTTGCCTTGAATTAATACTCCAAACCCACCTAAACCCGTAGGCTCGATTAGTTGGTGGAGGGCATCTCGACGGCGAAAAACTTCTTGTATATCATATTTACCACTGGAAAGTTGATTAAGGCGATCGCCTAATCCTAATGCCATTAACAACATCCCTTGTTGAGTAAAACCAATCTTTTCTAATCCACATAATTCTCCTTGTTTTTCTAAGGCAGTAAAATCAACATGAGCGGTAACATCTTGATAGCCAAGATTAACATAAGGATTGTTATGGTGACGATGTTGATAGTAGCATTTTAGTGTACCTTCATATCTCTGAGGATGATAATATTTGGTAGCAGGATAACCGTAATCTATAGTAAAAATATATCCTTTATGTAGTTTACTGGCGACAGTAGATAGCCAATCTAAAGCAGCCAAGTTTACTTCTGTTCGATAATCTTCAGGGTAGTCTTTAGTTAATAAATCAATCTCAACTAGATTAAAATAATCTTCCAACTTAAGTGTGGAAATTTCTCCATGAATTTCTCTTAGCTTTTCTTCTTCTCTAGTTAAATAAATTTCTTGTAATTTACTATTTTTAATGCTAACTAAATGCACGGGAAAAGCATCTACTAACTCATTAGAAAAAAAACAGCCAACTATAGAGTCATCTGGAATTTCTTGCCAAGTTTTCCAAGTTATATTAACTCCTTCTAAACTCTTTAATATCTCTTGTTGTACTCGAATTAATTCTGGTGATTCTTCAACTAAAATATATTTTATTGCTTGACTAAAATCAGGACAAAAATTTTGTAAGTACTTTAAGATGTCATAAGCTGTTCTGCCATTTCCTCCTCCCATCTCTACTATACTAAAAGGAACAGGACGGTTCATGTTTTGCCATATATCCCACCACTGACTTGCCAGGAGTTGTCCGAAATCTTCTCCTAAAGAAGAAGAAGTAAAAAAATCTCCTGTAGAGCCTATTTCTACTATGCCAGAACTGTAATATCCATACTGAGGATGGTATAAAACCAAGTTCATATATTCAGCAAAAGTAATTCTGTTTTCTGGTGCAGCAGCAAGGCGATCGCCAATTATTTTCTGTAGAGCGTAAGAATTAGGATAGTGGTTATTAGTTATATTGGTCATTGCCGACTAAAATCAGTAGCGGTAGCTTCATCAATTATGTAAAAGCTGTTTTTATACTACTAAAAATTCGGCTTTAATTCTTGATTCATCAGAAACTTTGTAAGGGCAAACTGAGATCGTTCACCCTCACGATTTAATAATGTGTCCTAATTTACAATTTCACTGTTTAATTTAGAGATTTGGTATGAGTACCTAAAAAGTAGGGTGGGCAAAATTAGTTTTTAATTGCCCTGCTGAGTTGAAAGTTAGTTTGCCCACCTTACAAGGTTTACTTTATTTTTTCCTCCTAATTTAGATGATTTATCGATAGTATTTTTAGAAGCTGTGATAACGATTTTCAATCCAGGCTCTTACATCTTGTTCTGAACCAAAACTATAGGATTTGTTAATAGTGGAATCGTAAACCTGCCAATAATCATTCCCATAGCGATCGCGCTTATGTTTAATTTGAGGTTCGACATTGCTTGCTACCAAACTACGTCCAATACTTTTAAAGATACTGACAATAAAGCTCATAATTTTCATAGTTAATCCTCTTCATTAAGGAAACGACAACTAGT
>JBFRWE010000404.1:0-18276 GCA_051439345.1 Xenococcaceae cyanobacterium | reverse complement strand
TTGATTGATGGGAAACGACTTAAAAGTATTAACCGTTGGTACAACAAACAGAACGCTTATCTGACCTCCCTTAAAGACAGACAAGGAATTAAGTCTTTTACAAATAAACAAGCAAGACTCTATCAATAGTTTGGTTTATCGGTCAGACTGACAACTAATCCTAAAAGCGCACCTCCCTGTCGAAGACATCTCTGACGGAGCAAGAAAATAAAGACTAACCGCTAATAGCTAATAGCTTATTAAGTAGTCAAAATTGTCTTAGAAGCAAGCCTGGTCTTTTTCTTTTCTCCTTCAGAAAGTTCTTTTCCTGACTGGAGACAAGTGGCACTGGTTTGGAGAACAGTTGCACCTTGTTTATCTCCTAATTGTAAAGCTGTTTTGGCTGCGGTTTGTAACATGGTCATCGCACCCAAGCGATCGCCTTGTTGTAATTTTGTTTCCGCAATTTTAGTTTGTCGATATTTAGCTAAAGTTAAAACATGTTCCTTTACTTCTTCTGAGGGTTGAGGTTGATAAGAAGTTTGTGACTCTACTTCCATCACAAAAATACTAGATAATAATCTTTCCCGATTCAAAGCTGGATTATCGTAGCGAATTTGCACTGAAGCAATTTGATGTTTCCCTGGGGGCAATTTATTGATATAAAGATTAATCAAAATGATTCTCTTTCGATTAACCATCAAATCTCCCAGACGAAGACAAAAGTAATTGCCTTCTAGCTTAACTGGGAGTTCAATAGTTTCTGGTGAAACTTGCGCGATGGGTTTTAATTCTGCCAGTCGTACTTTAGGCATTAACTCCATCATTAAGTAAGCATTTGTTAAGCCGATAGATTGAAGACGATTAAAGAGTTTGGCAAATTCAGTAATTACTTGAGCTGGTTTCTCAATAAAAACTAGAGTTCCCCCAGTTAGATCGGCAATTTGTTCTAATAAATCTTGATTCCAAGTCGTGCCAAAACCAAGAGTATTAATAGTGATACTGTATTCAGCAGCTAATTGGGCTAGTTTCAAACAACGCTGATTATCTCCATGTTGATTTTCTCCATCGGTAAGCAGAAAAATGTGGGAAACAGCATTCTTTTGACCTACAGCAATTTGTTGAATGCCCAGTTTTAAACCTTCGTCAATAGCTGTCCCACCTTTAACCTGAATATTTTGGATTTTCTGTTTAATGTCAGGAATATTTTTGAGGGGTTGATTGGGGATGATTACTTTGGCTTGATGATCGAAAATAATAATAGATAGGCGATCGCTTTGGTGTAATCTTTCAATAATTTGGATTGCTGCTTCCTTAACGGTACTAAGGGGTTTTCCCTCCATAGAACCGCTATGATCGAGTACTAAACAAAGATTTAGCGGTACATGAACTTCATCTTCGTCGATAAGCGCAGAAAGAGATAACGAAAGTTGACGCTGACTACTTTTTTGTTGGGCATCAAGATAATAATCACTTAATACTGGTTTGAGATCAACTTTCATTGTTTCAATCTTTGGTTCAGTTCTGCTGCTAGTAAACGATCGGATTCTCAAGGGATGGAGTTTTTTTAAACGCTTCCTTTAGTCTAGGTGGATGTGTTTACTAACATAATAGTACAATAGTTCAAATATTCAGTATATGAAGATTTTACGTCTAAGACTATAGCAGCTTGACAATCAACAAACCCACGCATGAATTGCGTGGGTTGATTCTATTCATTAGAATCTAGCAAAATTGAATCATATTTATTGGTAATCCACACTGATTGATAAGGTTTAAGTATCAATTTATCGTGAATATCTTCAATCAATTCTCCCCCAATCAGATCGCACCAGGGATCTGTACAAACCAAATTGAGATCTGATAATCTGAGTTTTTGAGAGCGATCGCTCAAATTATTAATACAAAAAATACTCTGATCCCTCTCTCTACTCTGTCGCCAAAAAGCAAACAGGGCTTTATTCATTGGATGTAAAGTATATTGCGTAGCATTGGGATGAAAAGCAGGTTGGCGACGGCGAATTTGAATACGCCGACATAATTCTTCATATACTTTGGCTTGAGGTGAATTTTGCTCGGCTAACAATTGTTCTAACTTAGCTACATCCCACTGATGGCGATTGATAGAACGGTTTATACCCGTTTTGGCAACACTTTCATAGTCATTGGCAGTAGCGAAGAAACTATGAATATAAAAAGCAGGAATACCTTCGATCGCCATCATGATAGTTTGAGCACAGATAAATCGCTCTATTTGCCATTTATCTTCTCCTTTGACTGTTCCTTTAAGAGCATCAAACAAGGAGATATTGATTTCATAAGGACTCTCACTACCGTCAGCTCTTTTCCTCATGCTAATCTTTCCGCCAAACTTGCGCATGGTTTTTAGCAATTGCTGATATTCTTTTTCGGCTAATAATCCTTCTGCGGGACGTACGCCAATACCATCATGAGAAGCCGTAAAGTTGAGATAGGCACAGCCAATGGGGGCTGGAGGCATACTCATCATCCAGGTTTTGAGATGTTCTGATTTGCCCTGAAGTAAGGCATTTAACAACAGAGGAGGAAGGCTAAAATTATAAATCATGTGAGCTTCATCTCGATTGCCAAAATAGCTCAAATTCTCTCGGTTAGGAACATTAGTTTCGGTAATTAAAGCTACATCCGCGTTCACCATTTGCAAAATTTCCCGAATTAAGCGAATCATGGCATGGGTTTCGTTAAGATGAATACATGGGGTATCTATCTGTTTCCAAAGATAGCCTACCGCGTCAAGACGAATATATTTTGAGCCTTTGTGGACATAAAAAAGAATAATTTTGATAAATTCCAGCAACACATCTGGATTAGCAAAATTCAAATCTATTTGATCGTGACTAAAAGTAGCCCAGACATATTTTGTACCTTTGTCTGTTTCGACTTTAGCGAGGAGAGGACTGTTGCGAGGACGAACTACTACCGATAAGTCTGTGGCTGGATCTACCTCAATAAAATAATCGCAGCCTGGTGGTTGGCATTGTTTAAATTGCTCAAACCAGATACTTTGACTAGAGATATGGTTAATAACCAAATCTACCATCAAATTAAATTTTTCAGCGATCGCACTCACATCTTCCCAGTCTCCTAATTCTGGATTAATTGCTAAGTAGTCAATAACAGCAAATCCATCATCAGAACTATAAGGGAAAAAAGGTAAGATATGAATTCCCGTAATAGTATCTTGTAAATATTTACGAAGAAAACTATTAAGAGTAACTAGAGGTCTCTCTCCTGTATGACTACAAATACTATCTCCATAGCTGATGAGGAGAATATTATTTTCACTCCATTTGTGGAGATTCTCTTCTTTATGGTCGGCAAAATGCTCTTCTAGTAGAGAATACAGTTTGTCTAGTAGTTTCTCTGTAGTCTCTTTTCCATAAATTTTACTGAGTAAGGGCTGGATTTTCCAGGAAAATTGCTTGGCTTGGTGTGTGGATAAAGTCATTGATTCTATAATCTAAGTCTTCAACCAATTGAATGAATTAATTTATTTCAACTAACTTAGCAGAATCAATTCTTGAGTGTGTGTGTGATGAACAAGTATCTCCAATCTTTGACAATAACTAATAATTGTGCAAATTTATACTAACTTGTGGCTTCCAATCCGTTATCGTCAACGAGATGATGATTGAAATGCAAGTTAAATTGAAATTAAGAAAATATGCGAATTGAACAGTTACAAGCTTTTCTAGCTGTGACAGAGACTGGGAATTTCGGACAGGCAGCAAAACAATGTGGAGTAACCCAATCCACTATTAGCCGTCAAATTCAATCTCTAGAAACAAATTTGGGTTTACCTTTATTTCACCGCACTTCCCAGGTTAAATTAACTTTAGGTGGGGAAAAATTCTTACCCAGAGCCTTGAAAATTTGTCAAGAATGGCAAAGAGCCTGTGCCGAATGCACCGACTTACTGGCAGGAAAACAACCAGAGCTTTGTGTGGCAGCGATTCATTCAGTGTGCGCTCACTATTTGCCACCAATCTTACAGCAATTCTGTCTCCATTACCCAGAAATTCAACTGAGAGTAACGGCTCTGGGTAGCGATCGCGCATTAAAAGTTCTCCGCGATGGGTTAGTTGATATAGCGATCGTGATGAATAACCGTTTTCTGACCAATTCAGCAGAAATGGTGGTAGAAATACTTTATGAAGAACAAATTAAAATTTTAATGGCAGTCGATCATCCTTTAACTAACTATAAGGTAGTTCCTTGGTCAGAATTAGTTAAGTATCCTCAAGTAGTGTTTAAAGATGGTTACGGGATGCAAAGATTAGTACAAGAATGGTTTTCTCGTCAGAATGTAAAGTTGAAAATAGCAATGGAATTAAATACTCTTGATGCTTTTCGGGGAGTAGTACGACAAGGAGAAATGATTGCTTTGCTACCTCAATCCGCTTTAATTGATTCTCGCCAGGACTCTACTCTAGAGGTAAGAGAGATCGCTAATCCCCAGGAGTTACTTTCTATGACTGTAGGAAATACTAGTTGGCAGAATAACCTTACTCGTCAAGTAGTGATGGTAACTACTAGCGATCGTCTCCAAATACCTCCCATTGCTCATTTCTGCCAGTTAGTAAAAAAAAATGCCTCAAATACCAGAATAATAAAAGAGCAACAATTAGTTAGGACTTGATAATTACAAACAAACATTATGAGTGACGAGTTTCGGGAATTATTAAAAAAAGTAGGTAGTGGTACTCATACGGGTAAAGATTTAACCCGCACAGAAGCAGCAGCAGCAACGGAAATGATGTTGAAGTTAATCGCCACTCCTGCCCAAATTGGGGCATTTATGATCGCTCATCGTATTAAACGCCCTACTCCAGAAGAATTAGCAGGCATGCTTGATGCTTATGATACATTAGCCCCGAAACTCTCTCTGCGTCATTTGAAGCAAACTCAAACTCCTGTAGTTTTTTGTAATCCCTACGATGGGCGATCGCGGACTGTTCCAGTTATGCCTATTACGGCTCTAATCCTCGCAGCAGCAGATGTTCCTGTAATTATGCATGGTGGTGAATGTATGCCTACTAAATACGGCATACCTTTAATCGAAATTTGGCAACATCTGGGGATTGATTTAACTGGCTTATCCCTAACCCAAAATGAAAAATTACTGGCAGAAACTGGGTTGAGTTTTATTTATCTACCCCAACATTTTCCCCAAGCCCATGCTCTAGTACCCTATCGCGAACAAATTGGTAAACGTCCACCCTTTGCCACTTTAGAATTAATTTGGCTACCAGTAGCAGGAGATGCTCACTTAGTTTCAGGATTTGTTCATCCACCTACAGAAACTCGTTTTCAAGAGACTTTCTCTTTAAGGAAAGTTGAGCATTACACTACTGTCAAGGGTTTAGAAGGTAGTTGCGATCTGGCTCGTAATCGTACAGGCATTATTGGGTTAGGTAGCCCAGATAGTTTTGAGCGTCTTCATCTTCATCCCCGCGATTATGATTTAGACGGAACAGATTTACCTTTAGAATCCAAAACTCAGCTAATAGAGCAAATTAAGTCGGTAATTGAAGGTAAAAACTCTGAACTTATGCCTTCGGCTATTTTAAATGGAGGTTTTTATCTCTGGCGTTTTGGGGTTTGCAGTGATTTGGCTTCAGGATGTGCCCAAGCAGAGAAAATGTTAACCCAAGGGGAAGTAAAGCAAAAATTAGCTCAATTGCAAAGTTTTTGTGCTTTAAAATCTGTTTATGGATAAACAAATTACCAACTATTATCAACACAACCAACAAATACAAAATCATTACCGTCAACTAGCTCAAAATTATGACGATTTATGGACTTATAGTCCCGATTTCATTAAGTTTATAGCTAAAAATATTATTGAACAATTAAACTTGCAATTTACAGATAAATTAGCAGATTTGGGCTGTGGTACTGGTCTTTTTGCCAAAGAAATTTCCCATCAAATTAAATTACAATATCCGATTGTATGTGTTGATTCTTCTCCAGAAATGCTCGAACAAATACCATTAAATGATACATATCAGCCTAGAGAAATGGAGGCAATGGATTTTGCTAGTCAAGGGGATATTTTCGATAAAATCTTTATTAAAGAAATGATTCATCATATTAGTGATAAGCCAAAGCTAATAGCCAATTTATTCAATAGATTGAATCCTGGAGGAATTCTTTTGTTAATTCTACTTCCTCCTACAATTGAATATCCTCTATTTGAATCCGCTAAAAAAAGCTATGAAGAATTACAACCACACTATCGAGAACTTGAAGATATTTTCGAGCCAGTAGGATTTCAAACTGAGGTGAGTTTTGTTAAATATCCCTTATCACTAGATAAAGATAAATACTTCAAAATGGTAGAAAATAGATATATGTCTTTACTTTCTATGTTTAATGATGAAGAAATTAGTCAGGGAATAAAGGAGATGAAAGAAAAATATTTAGAGCAATTAACTCTTGATTTTAACGATGTTTTCGTTTTTATTAAAGGTCAAAAATAAGGTTATCTTTTTATGATAACTAACTATCTAAATAAAATATTCAAAAGAAGTTGCGTTCGTATGATATTAAAAGGTATAATAGGGGACTGTGCGTCTAATTTTTGAATACAAATAAAGTTTATGGCAAAAAAAAGTATGATCGAACGGGAAAAGAAGCGCGCCCGTTTGGTAGAAAAATATGCTGATAAAAGAGCAGAATTAAAAGAGCAATTTCGTAAAGCTACATCCTCTGCCGAAAAATTAGAGCTCCATCGTAAAATACAACAATTACCCCGCAATAGCGCGCCTTCTCGTAAGCGCAATCGCTGTTGGGTTACAGGTAGGCCTAGGGGTTACTATCGTGATTTTGGCTTGTCTCGTAACGTTCTCAGAGAATGGGCCCACGAAGGCTTGCTACCAGGGGTAGTTAAGTCTAGTTGGTAGAGGGTAGCCAAATTCAAAAATTGACAATTAACTCTTGCTAAAAAGAAGAGGATTGAGATGGGAGGATAAAAATAAATATTATTTTTCTTTCTCCTTAAAAGAAGAGGTCTTAGACCAAATTGAACAATTGTCACGACTCGCGCTTTCCTTAGCTGCGGAGACCGCAGCAGGATAACTCGTCAATTGTTCATTAATAATAATTAACTAAATAATCAACTCTAAGTCCAGATGAGAAGCAATCTGGGCTAATTTTTCTTTATTGGCAAGATTACTAATAAAAGGGATAGTTCCTAAAACTGGCACTTGGGTTAGGGATTGAATCAACTCGGTAGGAGCTAAATCGGCAATATCTTGATGAGAAATTGGTTGAGAACAACTAAGAATAATTCCTTTTAGTTCTACTTTCAAACTGCGGGCTAGGGCAACATTGGCTACAGCTTGAGCGATCGCCCCTAGTTTAACTGGTACAACTAAGATAGCAGGCAAATGCCAATCAGCACATATATTAGCAACAATCAACTCTTGAGTAACTGGCGATCCTAAACCACCTAAAGCTTCTACCAAAACAAAATCTTGTTTCTGTTGCAAATCATTTAAAGCTTGCCAAACAACATTGAGTTCGACTTCTTTTCCTATCTTTGCTGCTGCTAGAGGAGGCGCAAGGGGATGGTCAAAAACGAGAGGAGTAACTATGTCTAGAGATGATTCATTATCAAAAAGCTGGCGATATAATTCATCGTCTCCTACTCCAGTTTGCATGAGTTTCATTAATCCCAAACTCTGACAAAAACGATAGGTTTGCCAATAAGCAACCAGAGATATAGTTAGTACTGTTTTACCGACATCTGTATCTGTACCAGTGATTAATAATGTTTTCCCCATACCCGTTATTTTTTGTCCTAAGGGGATATTATCACTTAACGGAACATACTACTAACAGAACTATCCTCGTGTATACGCCAGATTGCCTCCCCAAGTAAATTAGCGACAGAAAGCACAGTTAATTGCTTGAATTGTTTTGATTCTGGTATGGGAATAGTGTTAGTCACTATTACTTCTTCAAAGACACCACTAGATAAGCGAGAAACTGCGGGTTCAGAAAATACTGCATGGGTGGCACAAGCATAGATTGCCGTTGCTCCCTCTTGGCGGAGTAATTCTCCAGCCCCCAAGAGAGTTCCTGCTGTATCAATCATGTCATCTACTAATACGGCAGTTTTACCCTTAACATCACCAATCACGTTCATCACCTCAGCTACATTATGAGCCTGACGACGTTTATCAATTATTGCCAAGGGAGCATCATCCAGTTTTTTAGCAAAAGCCCTGGCACGAGCAACACCCCCTACGTCAGGAGAAACCACCACTAAATCGGGAAGTTCTTTTCTAGCTAAATAATTTAATAAAACAGGAGAACCATAAACATGATCGAAAGGAATATCGAAGTAGCCTTGAATTTGTGCTGAGTGTAAATCCATCGCTAAAACTCGATTAGCTCCTGCTTCAGTCATCAAATTAGCTACAAGTTTAGCTGTAATTGATTCTCTTCCCGCAGTTTTACGGTCTGCTCTGGCATAACCATAGTAAGGTATTACGGCAGTGATTTGCCTGGCTGAGGCTCGACGACAAGCATCAATGACAATCATTAATTCCATTAAGTTGTCATTAACTGGATGACAACAAGGCTGAAGCAAATAGACATCTGCCCCACGGATAGATTCCTGTATTTGAATATAAAGCTCTCCATCCGCAAACCGCTTACGAATCATTGGTCCTAAATCCAGACCCAAATAACGGGCTACTTCTTGGGCTAGAAGTCTATTGGCAGAACCAGCAAATAATCTTAGGCGGTTAGTATCCGACAGCATTGCCTGCTGTGGCATTGACTGGAGCGTTATGGTATTAGTGTAGCTCACGGCAGAAATTGTTAACGTAGTTCAGAGCAATATTATCATCTCAAGGGTATTGTAAAATAACGAATATCTATTCACTATTTTGGTAAAAAATACAATTTAAAATTTAGTGAATTAGTTGAGGATTTAAACATTTTTTGGGAGTTTTTATTGAGCTTTGTTAACTTTAATTAGCAAGTAATAATTGTTTATTATATTTTATTCGCCTAAATTTAGAATCAGTGCATTTTCCTAAGATAATTCACAGTAAAAACTGTGGCTGATTAGTTGATTATTTTTACTCATTAATAAAGAGCTAAAGTATTATTTAGAGTTATAAAAAGGTTGGTTATTAATCCCACCCAGGCGATTAAGAGGCCAATAACGGACAATAGCCTGCCCAATTAAGTTTTGGCGAGGTACAAAACCCCAATAATGAGAATCATAACTGTTATTGCGATTATCTCCTAATACCAGGTATTGATGTTCGGGAACGGTTACTGGCCCATATTTATACTGGGGAGCTTCTTCAATATATTTCTCTGTTAAAGCCTGACCATTAACATATACTTTTCCGCTTTTAACTTCTACTGTATCTCCTGGTAAGCCAATTACTCTTTTAATAAAAGCATCTTTGAATTTTTGTGCTTGTAAAGTTTCTGTTGGCGAAAAAACAACTACATCTCCTCGTTGGGGAGAACGAACAAGATAACTAATTTTCTCGATAATGAGATGATCGTTAATTTCTAAAGTAGGCTCCATCGAAGAGGTGGGAATGTAGCGCGCCTCAGCTACAAAAGTACGAATGCCAAAAGCTAGAACAGCAGCAGTAGCCAAAGTTTTCAGCATCTCAACTGCGGAATTTTCTTCTTTTCTGGTCATAGACCTATGTCCTTAATAATGCTATTAATTTTTAACGATTTACAGTATTATTGGGAGTCATAAAGGGGTCTTTCATCAAGTCCTCCTAGACGATCGAGAGGCCAAAAACGAACAATTGCCCGCCCAATTAAGTTTTGGCGAGGTACAAAACCCCAATAATGAGAATCATAACTGTTATTACGGTTATCTCCTAACACCAGGTATTGATCCTCAGGAACTGTTACAGGGCCATATTTATACTCTGGAGCTTCTTCAATATATTTTTCTCTTAAAGCCTGATTATTAACATATACTTTTCCGCTTTTAACTTCTACTCTGTCTCCTGGCAAGCCAATTACTCTTTTAATAAAGGCATCTTTAAATTTTTGTTCTTTTAAAGTTTCTGTCGGCGAAAAAACAACTACATCTCCTCTTTGAGGGGAACGAACAAGATAACTAATTTTCTCGATAATGAGGCGATCGTTAATTTCTAAAGTAGGCTCCATGGAAGAAGAAGGAATGTAGCGCGCCTCAGCTACAAAAGTGCGAATACCAAAAGCTAGAACAGCAGCAGTGGCAAAAGTTTTGATAATTTCAACTATAGGATTTTCTTCTTTTCTTGTCATAAGCATATGTCCTCTAATACACTACTAATTTCTCAAGCCCAAATTCTTTTGTCTGATGGCACAATCATGACTGGGGATGTCCGTATTCAAAACGGCAAAATTGCTCAGATTGGCAGCGAAATTATACCTAATGAAAACGATAACATTAACCATAGTTAACGGATACATAGTATATACAAAAGGAACAATTTTTACTGAAGTTCAGGGAAAAGCTTTATCTTTTCGCCTCAATTAAGCTAAATTAAGGAGAAATTTAATAACAATATTAAATACCTGTCAATTTGAAGAGCATATTCCATTTAATTTTCAGAAAATGAGAATTAATCTTTCTAGATTGACTGGGGAACACCAGTCACGGCGGTGTAACGGTGACCAAGCAAACTGTTTAATATTATTTAGTTCATATATGAGTATAAGTACTTCTTTAGAATTATTCTCCTTAGCAGACCTGTTTAGACTAATTGAATTCGAGCGCAAATCTGGGCGTTTGACCATTCAAGTCTCTTTAGAAGATCAAAAAGCTAGCTTAAAAAAAATATACTATATCTGGTTTAAGGATGGTTATCTAGTAGCTGTTAGCGATCGCTTAAATCATAGGGGTTTAATTAGCATTATTGAAACTAGAGGTTGGTTAAGTCCATCAGTAACTAACCAATTGAGAACTCTTTGTCCGCTCGAAGTTCCCTTAGGAACTTATCTAAAACAAGCCAAACTACTCACATCAGAGCAAATCAATCTGATCTTTCAGATTCAGCTCCATCAAGTTTTTCAATTATTTGAGCTTAATTCTAGCTCCTTTAGATTTGATGAAATGTCAGAACTAAAAGACCGAATTATGACTATTCCTTGGCTAGAAATGACTGGCAATCGCCTCCCCGCAACAGGAGTAAGTATGTACGCTCTTAGGTTAATCAAGAATTGGGATGTATTTGCCGAGCAGTTACCAGCATCTCATCTAATCTTTAAACGTGTTCTTCCTCAAAGTCGCTTGAAACTAATGTCTTTAGAACAGCAACTATGGCAAAAGATTGATGGTTTGAATTCTTTAAATACGATCGCCAGACAAGTTAACAAACCTATTGAGTCTATACAAATTGCTGCTTTTAGGCTTATGGCAGTAGGCTTAATTGAAGAAATAATTCTACCTAGTTTAACCTTAGAGACAATTCAACTTAATTCTGCCTCGGAAAATTTGCGAGAGTTAAAAGTATTCAACACCAAGATTGATTCAGAAACAAAAGAACAAGTTCAACAGAATAATCGTAATGAAAATCAAGATAGCCAAACAAAACCAGATTTTCAGACAGCCAAAGAAATATCCATAGCCAATTTTTATTCTTCACAGCGTCCCCATCAGAAAAGAGTATCGAAAGCTTCACAAAGCAATTCTGCTGCCCCAACTTCATTACTAGATAATTTAATCGGCTTGCTGCGTAGCCAGTTTTAATCAAGGATATTTACTTTTATTGAGATTCTTTACTGAGATTTTGAGCTAAATCGCTCGAGACTATTTAGAATAGACCAGGGGGTTATAATTCTTCTCCCCAATAACTTCGTTCTGACTGTAGTATTCTTTAATTTTATTAATGAAAAATCCCGCCTTAAATCAAGAAATTCGTTACGAACCTGCATCGGTTATTCCTCTTAAACAAGAATCTTCTCTGTTAGATTGGTTAAAAGTCAATAATCGGCTTATACCTAGAGAATCAAAAGAAAAGGACTCTCTTGATAATGCCGAAGATCCAGAAATTGATGAATTAATGGGCAATGAAGAAGATTTTGAAGAAGATAGCGATTTTGATTTAGAAGACTAGTGAGAACTAGATTTTAGAGATCTCGAACCTTTGCTATCATCAGTTTAGCTAATTTAGATCGGCAGCTAATTTAATCGTGGATGGCAAAATAATTTCTAGTAAAAGTTTCACAAATCCTTCTGGTAAGAGTTTACTGCTACTGCTAGCTAGTCTCTTAATTTCAGGTTCAATTGGCTTTGATTGGGTTGTTTATGGGTTTAAACCAACTAATAATCTAATTACTCTACCTTTGCTAATCTCGGCTTTGAGTGCAGGTATATTAGGCTATGGAGTAGTTCCCATCTTGCGCCGTTTAAAAGCTGGACAAATTATTCAAGAAGATGGCCCTCAAGCTCATTTAAAAAAAGCAGGAACTCCCACTATGGGAGGGATTTTTTTTGTCCCCGTAGCGATACTTATTGCTCTGATTTGGTCTAGGTTTACTCCAGAAGTAATAGCCGTCTCCATTGCTACTTTTGCTTATGGATTGATTGGTTGGATTGATGATTGGCAAATTCTCAGACAAAAATCTAATAAGGGAATATCTCCTAAAGCCAAATTAACTTGGCAAATTTTTGTAGCCATAGCTTTTTGTTTATGGTTATTTTGGTATGAACCAGCTAATATAACTACAATTGCCTTACCTGGAGGAATTAATCTACCTTTAGGTTTATTTTTTTGGCCCTTGGCTGGATTTGTTTTTGCAGCCGAAAGCAATGCTACTAATTTAACTGATGGTGTAGATGGTTTAGCTGGTGGGACAGGAGCGATCGCTTTATTAGGATTAGCGATCATTATTGCTCCTAATCACCTCGATTTAGCTATTTTCTGTGTTTGTCTTAGTGGTAGTTGTTTGGGTTTTGTACTACACAATCACAACCCGGCAACTGTCTTTATGGGAGATACTGGCTCTTTAGCTTTGGGTGGTGCGTTGGCAGCAGTAGGCACAATCAGTGGTAGTCTTTGGAGTCTCTTTATTGTCAGTGGTATTTTCTTTATCGAATCTCTCTCAACTATTGCTCAGGTTACTTACTACAAGGCAACTAAAGACGATCGAGGTCAAGGAAAACGCCTCTTTAAAATGGCACCAATTCATCACCACTTAGAGCTTAGTGGCTGGTCAGAAACTCAAGTGGTAGGGTCGTTCTATTTGATTAATACTTTATTGGTACTAGTTGCTTATTTTTGGCAATAAGTAACTAAGCAACTTGCAGATATTTTTGCTCAAGTCTGTATAAATTCTTTTGAGTTTTCGATTTAACCTTAACAGGTCGGCGATAAAGCAATCTATCAATGCATCTTAGTAAAGTGTTGATCTTACAAGGTTTAAGTAGGTAATCATCCGCTCCTGCCTGTAATCCTGCTTGTCTGAATTCTGGGAAATCTTGAGATGACCAGAACAAAATGGGCATATTGTAGCCTTGAGAGCGGATTTGACAGCAGAGATCGATGCCATTAAGCTCAGGTAACATTACGCTAAGAATGATTAAGTCATATTTACGCTTCTCAACTAACTGTAAAATGTTTAACCCATTAGATACAGCTTGAACAAAAAAATTGCCTTCTGTTAAGACTTCTGTTACTAATTCGCTCAGATAGAAGTCATTCTCAACCAATAGTATGTTCATAGTAAATAGGATATACGTGGAATTAGTTGTTGGAGATAGCTTTACTAAAATAACTGATTGATAGTAAAAACCAGGTAAACCCAGAGACTATGATTGCCCAATATCTAAATTTTAGTTAACTAAATTACTTAGTTACACAGTAGAGTTTTTAGGCTTGTTCATCTTGATGATGTGAAATAATAATATAATCAGCGAAAGGTAAATACAATCTTCTTAAGATATTTTTCAGGCTAATTGTTTATTTATTTGTATTTTTGTATTCTATTGTTAATATATTCACAACCAGATCCAGTTATGTTTTTATTATGTTTCTAAGCGAATTATCTCCTATCTTCAAAGAACTTCTGCAACAACCTTTAGCTTTTACTGGTGGTTTTTGTTCTGGTATTTTGCGCTTAAATTTCAACGAAGAACCTTTAGCAAGTTGGTTATCTAAACAAGGTTGGGCCAACAATCAGGATATTAGTACTACTAAAGGTAGTGAAGGACCCCAGTCAATTTCGATTGAATAGGTACTATGTATAGATAGATACCAAAATCAGGTGGATAACCTGAAGCTTGTCTTAAGCTTATTACTCCGTTGAAAAATATCTCCCTAAGATAGATACATAAAGGGAAGCGATCGAGCCAAACTATCTTCATCGTTGATAGTTAGCTTTGTCATGTCTTTTATGACATCGCCGTGCTTTATCCAGTCAGGATTAGCACGACTATTAGCGATTGATAGTTGATCAAGCGATCGCCTAGGGAGGTAAAAACCATGATTAATCAAGACCAGCCCGTAATCCCAGAACATAGTCTCGACCGAGATTGTACCACTTTATCTCGGCACGTATTGCAACAATTTTCTGGTTTTTCTGCTGAAGCTCAAGATATTAGTGCGATCATGAATCGTATCGCTTTAGCAGCAAAACTCATTTCTCGTCGTCTTAGCCGTGCAGGTTTAATGGCGGGAACTTTAGGCTTTACGGGAGAAACTAATGTTCAAGGGGAATCCGTCAAAAAGATGGATGTATACGCTAATGAAGTCTTTATTTCCGTATTCAAGCAAAGCGGTTTAGTTTGTCGCTTAGCATCGGAAGAGATGGATAACCCATATTACATACCCGAAAACTGTCCAATTGGGCGTTATACGCTTTTATACGACCCTATTGACGGTTCTTCTAACGTTGATATTAACTTAAATGTCGGCTCAATTTTTTGTTTGCGTCAGCAAGAAGGAGACGATCTTAACGGTGAAGCGCGAGATTTATTGCAAGACGGTCACAAACAAATAGGAGCAGGTTATGTACTTTATGGACCAAGTACAATCTTAGTCTATTCTCTTGGTCAAGGAGTACATTCCTTTATTCTCGATCCCAGCTTGGGAGAATTTATCCTAGCTGAAGAGAATATTACTATACCTGCTCATGGACCAGTATATAGTGTCAATGAGGGGAATTATTGGCAATGGGATGAATCTATTAGAGAGTATATCCGCTATGTTCATCGCCATGAAGGTTATACCGCTCGTTATAGCGGGGCTTTAGTTGGGGATTTTCATCGTATTCTTATGCAAGGAGGAGTCTTCCTTTATCCTGGGACAGTCAAGAAACCAGAAGGTAAGCTAAGATTATTGTATGAATCTGCTCCCCTCGCCTTTTTGATCGAACAAGCTCAAGGTAAAGCTAGTACAGGTTTAGAAAACATCCTTGATGTAGTGCCAGATAAACTTCATGCTCGTTCACCTTTGATTATCGGTAGTACTGAAGATGTTCAATTGGTAGAATCGTTTATTCAGGACTGGACAAGAAGAGTATCTGAGCAAGAAACACTAGTATCTTCTTAAAGATTATCGGCTAGAAGTAAATATTTGGACTAAAGCCAAAAACTTAGAATTATTGTCAATGTCCATAACCAATCCACAGGAGAAAAAAATGGTTGCATCTAATCCTATTGTGCAAATTGAAACAGAATACGGTCAAAGTATCTGGATGGATAACTTGAGTCGTGACATTATTGAATCTGGTGAACTCAAAGAATTAATCGACAGTAGAGGTATTCACGGGATCACATCTAATCCAGCTATTTTTGAAAAAGCGATCGCTGGTAATAAAATCTATGATGCAGATATAGAAGCAGGAATTAAAGCAGGTAAATCAGTAGATGAAATTTACGAATCTTTAGTATTTACTGATATTGGTAATGCTTGTGATATTTTTATGCCTGTCTATGAAGAAACCAAAGGTTTAGATGGCTACGTTAGTATTGAAGTCCCTCCTACTATTGCTAAAGATACTGCTAGCACCATTTCTGAAGCCCAAAGATATTTTAAAACTCTCGCTCGCCCCAATGTGATGATTAAAATTCCTGGGACACCAGAAGGTTTGCCTGCTGTAGAACAAGCTATTAGCGAAGGGATCAATGTTAATGTGACTTTGCTATTTTCTGTGGAAAGTTATGTTGAGACAGCTTGGGCATATATTCGCGGTTTAGAAAAAAGAGCAGCAGCAGGAGAAGATGTGAGCAATATTGCTTCTGTAGCTAGTTTCTTCCTTAGTCGTATTGATAGTAATATTGATAATCGTATCGATGCTAAACTTGCAGACATAGATGATGCTGCGAAAAAAGTCAAATTAGGCGATCTTAAAGGTAAAATTGCGATCGCTAATGCTAAAGTCGCCTATCAAAAATACAAAGAAATCTTTGGCAGTGACAGATGGCAAGCTCTAGCAGCAAAAGGAGCAAAAGTTCAGCGTCTTCTCTGGGCTAGTACTAGTACCAAAAACCCAGAATACAGCGATGTAATGTATGTAGATGAATTAATCGGACCTGATACTGTTAATACTCTACCACCCAACACCATTGAAGCTTGTGCCGATCATTGCGATCCTGCTAGTAGAATTGAAACTGGGGTAGAAGAAGCCCATAACACAATCAAAAGTCTGAAAGACCCTGAGGTTAGCATTGATATCGATGAAGTAATGGCTCAACTATTAGAAGAAGGGATCGATAAATTTATCAAACCCTTTGACTCTTTAATGGCTTCCCTGGAAACCAAGGTTAATCAATTGGCTGCGGTATAGGTAATAGGCATAATGATTTGCCCAGTTAATCGCTCGATTTAGAAGTTTAGGAGTTGCTGGAGTTCAGAATTTTGATTAGTTCTGAACAAGAACTTAATTTGAATATTGTAAGCTTTAATTTATTTCAAAAGCGACAATTTTCCTGTAGCTTCTCTACTGTAACTCCTGTAACTTCTGCAACTCCTGTAACTTCTGTAACTTCTGTAACTTCTCCTAAAAAAAATATGGTTGCAATACTAGAAAATCCTCTCCGCGTTGGACTGCAACAAGAAAGAACTGCTGAACCACTCATTATGGTCATTTTTGGCGCATCAGGGGACTTGACTCAACGCAAATTAGTACCAGCGATATACCAACTCAAAAAAGAAAGAAGACTAGCAGCAGAAACCACTATTGTTGGTGTAGCTAGAAGAGATTGGAGTCATGAATATTTTCGGGAGCATCTGCGTAAAGGCATCGAAGAATTTAGTGACGGTATTGGTAACGAAGAATTTTGGCAAGGCTTTGCTGAAGGTTTATTTTATTGTTCTGGCAATATGGATGAACCAGAGAGTTACCAGAAATTAAAGTCATTTTTGAGCGAATTGGACGGAAAAAGAGGAACAAGAGGTAATAGAGTTTTCTATCTCTCTGTTTCTCCTAAATTCTTTAAGCCAGCCCTAAAAAATCTGGGTGCAGCCGAAATGCTCAAAGACCCAATTAAAAATAGGTTGGTCATTGAGAAGCCTTTTGGTAAAGACCTTAGTACAGCTAAATCTCTCAACAAAGTAGTACAGAAAGTTTGCCAAGAACAACAAGTTTACCGCATTGACCACTACTTAGGGAAAGAAACAGTTCAAAATATTTTGGTGTTCCGTTTTGGTAATGCTATTTTTGAACCCCTGTGGAATCGGCAATTTGTTGATCACGTTCAGATTACGGTTGCTGAAACTGTGGGAGTAGAAGAAAGAGCAGGTTATTATGAAACTTCTGGCGCATTAAGGGATATGTTGCAAAATCACCTAATGCAACTATTTGCTATTACAGCAATGGAAGCTCCCAATGCTCTTGATGCAGACAGTATTCGCAATGAAAAAACTAAAGTATTGCAAGCAACTCGGATCGCAGATGCTAATAACTTAGAAAAATCTGCTATTAGAGGACAATACGATGCAGGTTGGATGAAAGGCAAGCCCGTAAAAGGTTATCGGCAAGAAGAAGGAGTAAATCCCGAATCTACTACCCCGACCTTTGTAGCGATGAAATTGATGATCGATAATTGGCGATGGAAAGGAGTACCTTTTTATCTCCGCACTGGCAAACGAATGCCCAAAAAGGTTACTGAAATCTCAATTCATTTTAAAGAAGTCCCCTTACTAATTTTTAAATCCGCAGCCCAACAAACTAACCCCAATATCCTGACCATGCGGATTCAACCCAATGAGGGTATATCTCTCAATTTTGAAGCAAAAATGCCTGGTCCCGATTTACGTACTCGCACTGTAAACA
>JBFRWE010000403.1:0-5255 GCA_051439345.1 Xenococcaceae cyanobacterium | reverse complement strand
ACGGAATTGCGATCGCGCATTCGCTCTCTAATTACGCACAGATTACCTGAAAGAATAGACACTTTAGCAGAATTAGAAGCAGCACAAATTAGTACTATTCACGCTCTTGCTAGTCGTATTTGTCAGGAACATTATCAAGCTGCCCAAGTTACTGCTGATTTTACTGTTCTTGATGATTTAAAAAATAAAATTTGGTTTGCTGATGCCTTAGAAACTTCTTTAGCACAATTACCCAGACAATTTTATGAGACAATTCCTTACTCTTTGATGTCTGATGCTATATCTAGCTTATTAAACGCTCCTTACACAGCTACAAAAGCACTAACCCAAGGAATTCAAGACTGGTCAAAAGTAATAGTTAAAGCTCGTCAACAAGGATTAATTAAGTTAGTAAACGATCCTGTTTGGCATAAAGCTTGGTCTATTTTGCACCAATATCAAGGCAAAGCAGGAGATAAATTAGAGACTCTACGGCAGCAAGTAGTAAAAGCTATGACAGATTTAGAAGAAGAAGAAAATATCGCTGAATCTCTAGCTATTCTAGATAAAATTAAAGTAAATATAGGCAGTAAAAAGAATTGGCAAGATGGCGTTATTCCTCTTATTAAAGAAACGCTAAAATCTCTGCGAGAATTAGTTCAGAAAATAATTAAACAAGGATTAATAAATCTAGAATTAGGGGAAGTAGATGAGCAACTCCAGCAAATTTTACCTGCTTTAACCAAAGCCTATCAAGAAGTTTTTACCTACCTGGCTAAACAGAAACAACAAGAGCGAGTACTAAGTTTTACCGATCTAGAAATTTATGCCCTTCAGGCTTTAAATAATCCAGATGTAAGAGATTACTATCATCAGCGATGGCAAGTATTTTTAGTAGATGAATTTCAAGATACTAATCCTACCCAAGCAGACTTACTAGCAACTTTAACCCAGAATGCTCAAATTACCATTGTTGGTGATGTTAAACAATCAATTTATGGCTTTCGTCGTGCAGATATTAGAGTATTTGAACAGTTTAAACAAAGGATTATCAGTAATCAGGGCAAAGAAGTTATTCTTAGTCAAAGCTTTCGTACTCATCAAACTTTAGTTAAGCAAATTAATAGTATTTTTACCAGTTTGTTGGGTAGGTATCATCAGGACTTGAGTGCTTTTCGTGAAATGGAGCAAGCAGGGGGAGCAGGGGGAGCAGGGGAGCAGGGGAGCAGGGGAGCAGAGGGAGCAGGGGAGAAGGGGAAGCATAAATTATGTTTATCGGGACAGGAGGGGGAAATGGAGGAAAATAAGAATAGCTTTCCCTATATACAGGCATTTGCAGTGGAAACAGAGAAAGAAAGCAAGAAAAATGAGCGTCAACTAGCAGAAGCTACTTATCTAGCTAATAAACTTAAACAGATGCTAGATGCCAGCACCCCAATCTATGATAAACAAACTCAGCAACTACGTCCCCTACAACCAAGAGACATCGCAATTCTAACTCGTACTTGGCAACCACTAGAAATATATAGTGAAGCTTTATCAGCAATAGGTATTCCTGTCGCACCTTCTGGGGGTGGTAACTTACTGGCAACCAGAGAAGCTAAAGATGGTTGGGCATTATTGCGTTTTCTTGCCGATCGCCGAGATAATATTGCTTTAATAGCAGTGTTAAGAAGTCCTTTTTTTGCCCTGAGCGATCGCCTTTTATTTAAACTAGGGATAGAAGAAGAAGATAGTCAAATTGATTGGTGGACAAAAATTCAAACTAGCCAAATCAGTGAACTAGAATACCCTCTTAGTGTTCTCCAAAAATTAATCTACCAAACTAAAGAAGAAGCACCTTCTCGCCTTTTGCAATCGCTCGATCGTCTGACAGGATATACTGCTGTTATTGCTAACTTATCCAAAGCACAACGCCGACTAGCAGACTGGCAAGGATTTTGCCAATTAGTCCAAGAATTAGAACAGGGTACAGACGATCTATTTGGAGTAGTACGCCTTCTTAAGCGTTTATTTGCCGAAGAAATAGCAGTTCCTCGTCCACTTCTAGAAACAGATAATGCAGTTTCTTTAATGACTATTTTTGCTGCCAAAGGTTTAGAGTGGTCATTAGTTGTAGTTGCAGATTTAAGCAAAGAACGCTCAAATATTCCTCCTTCAGTCTATTTTGATAGCAAATTGGGAGTTGCGCTTAAAAGTAAAGATGAACGAGGAGAAACGCAAAAACCTGTTCTTTATCGATGGCTGGAATATCAGCAAAAACAAAGAGAAGCAGAAGAAGCTATCCGCATTCTTTATGTAGCCCTAACTAGAGCTAGAGATTATCTAATTATCAGCGCAACTGAACCAGATAAAGGAGATTTCGCTAGACTAACTCCCGCTTTACAATCTGCTCAAATTCCCATCGAATTAATTTCCCAAGAAGACGCAAAATTTTGCGTCTCTACATCTCCTTCTTCACCTCCGCACCTCCGCAACTCTACCCAATTACTCCTCAACCACCTAGGGTCTGGTATATATGAACTACCTGTAACCGCATTAAGCGAATACGCACGCTGTCCGCAAAGTTTTCAATTTCGCTTTATTCAAGGACATCCAGGTTTAGGAGAAGGAATTGCTTACAGTATGCAAGTAGGGACTCTAGTTCATAAAGCCTTAGAACACAATCTGTTTGATGAGACCAGTTTATCTCCTTTTGCTGATTCTAGTTGGAGTCAAGAGGTAATTCAAGAAGCAGTTAGTCTTGCCCAAAGATTCCAGCAAATTTCTGCTTATCAACCCTTTCGTCATAATGCTATTGCTAAAGAAAAACAAGTTAGATTGCAACTAGGGCAAATAACTTTTATTGGTGTAGTAGATTTAGTAGGGGATAATTGGATCTTAGATTATAAAAGCGATCGAGCTTGCGATCCTCAGCATCACCGTTTTCAATTATGGGCTTATGCTCGCGCTTTAGAATACCAACAAGCCTACATAGCCTATCTCCGTCACGACTATTTACACAGTTTTTCTGAAGCTGAATTAGATAGCTTAACTCCAGAAGTAGAAGACTTGGTTACGCAAATTAGGGCAGGTAATTATCAAGCAAAACCTTCAGAGAGTAATTGTTCTACTTGTCCCTATTTTTCTTTGTGTGACTTTGCTTATCAATAAACTTCTTAGTTAAATCTTAATTGATTGAGAGATCGATCGCTCAATTCATTTTTTATTGGTTGATACCACATCAAAACAACTGTATAGTTGATAACGATAACCTTTTGCCCTACGTTCGCGATCGTCTTGAGTAGTGCAATTTTGTTTTTCTAACTCCATTGCTGTAGAAAAATTAACTACCCATAATTGAAAAGGACGAGGCATTTTTGCTAATTCTTGGTATAAAACTTGAGTGGCTCTAGGTTCATTTTCACTATCATTGTGCGCTAATAAAAATTTGGGCTTAAAGTTTAACTTATCTTTGGCTAAAAGTTGTTGAAACTGCCAAGCCAGATTCATCATTTCTCCTTTTTGTCCATGAGTTTTATGGAGAGTAGTTATCAGAACAGGGGTTGTAGTGGCAACTTTATGATGAGCTTCTACCATTACAGGAACAACGACATCGGGACGTTCTATTTTTTGGTAAGCAAAATTAGTAATAACTGTTAATGCACCTAAAATTCCTACTAACAGAGTTAGATAAATAATTTTTTTTCCTTTAGGTGTGAACCATGACCAATATTGATAGGGTGAATTAGAATTAAGTTTAGTTAATTGCGAGGTTTTCTTTCGTAGTTCTTCTGAAGATGTTTCTTGTAAAAACTTTCTAACTTTTTTTGGGCGAAAGAATTTTGCTTCTTGCCAAAGATAAGCCAAAATTGTACCTAATAAGAGTAAGATTACCGGAAAATAAATAAATTGAAAACGGGCAGAGAGAGTTAAATCTGCACCATAAAAATAAGTAATAGTTAAAATAAGAGCGATCGCGCTCACAAAAAATCTGGATAAAACGGAAAGACCTAAGTTAGTAGCATAGATTTGACTACAGATTTTCCAACTTCTGATACAACTAGGTATCAACCAAGCTATTAATAATAAAATTATTGCTCCAGAACCAATACTTACCCACTCTGGTGTTCCCTCTACAGGTAACAGAAAAACCATCGTAATTATCCAGATTAATAACCTAGAGATCGGCTCAAAAAACTCTTCTAAAGGATTACCATCGAATACCCAATCTGTTAATTGATTATTGCGGATACTATACCAAGTAAAAACCCAGACAGAACAACCAATAAAAGTGCCTATTATAGCTAGATATATTCTTGACCAATAAATAGCTAAAGTATCTCCTTTTTTATCTCTTAATTCTGTTAACCAAAAACTAAATAAAACGATAGTTTCTGCTACTAAAGTCAAGCTAAAAAAATAATGGGTAGCTACACCCAAACTATTACTAATAATCCAGATAAAAATAATCCACAGAGGAATAGGAATTTTGCGCTCAATACAGCGAATAGCCAACAGAAGACAAGCTAAAGAAGCTATAACCAAAAGTATAGCTAGGTTGTAGTGACGTGCCTCTTGAGACAGATAAATTCCGTAGGGAGAAACCGCCATTAAAGCAGCAGACATTTGAGCAACGGTAAAAGAACCAGAGAATAACCAACCTAAACTAAACATAGCAGGAATAGAAGCTACTCCCATTAGAGTACTTAAACTTCTCCCCCACCAAATAGAAACTAAACCTTGATTTTGATTAAGCAGATTTAGCCACCAATGAGTAAGCACAAAATAAAGGGGAGGATGAGTACTCTCTGTGAGTAAATTGCTAATGACGTCTTTTGGTTGAGTCGTGGTATCCCACTGCAAAGGAGATAACAGAGTATCGAGGGAAATTATTCGATCTACAGGAATAGTCCGAAAACTATGTCCTAAACTAAATACCAAAGTTGCCCATTCATCAGACCAAGGTGGTTTAGATGCTAAGTTGGTAAAACGCAGAATTGCACCCAGAAATATTAAACCAAACAACCAAGACCAATTAAATGAATCCTTTTTCACACTAGATACTTTTTTGTTTCTCAATCAAAGACAATGATATAGTCTATAACGATATCCAGGGGATTTGCGTTTAAAATATTCATCAGCACTACAGCCATTTTGTTCTAATTCATCGGGGGCAGCAAAATTAATTAGCCAAATATCGAGAGGACGAGGCAGCAAATCTAAATTGCGATACAGATTCCGAGTAGCAACCGTGGCATCTTCTTTTTTGTGTAGCAAAAGAAATTTAGGATACC
>JBFRWE010000402.1:0-12326 GCA_051439345.1 Xenococcaceae cyanobacterium | reverse complement strand
ATAGTCTACTTAACTAGTCTCGGCAAAGCATATGTAAACTACTATTATCCTCTATGGTGTGCTTTTTGCTAAAGAAAATATTGAGTAATGCTATCTCCGCTCACCAACCAATTCAGTTAGTTTTTACTGAAAACGAAATTCGAGACAGTTAAAACTGTCTAAGCTAAACGCTTCGTTCGCTTTCATCCCCTGCTTAAAAGACCGGGGCTTTCTCGCTCACATCAGGTAAATTACTTGATTTTAAGTGTAGCTATATGGATAGTTTGAAAGATGTAAATGAGCGTATTTTGAGCGCGTAAGTTAGCGTTTAACCCGTGGTAGGTGGGCAAAAGCGGCTTATTTGTAGTAATACAGAGGATGGCGGGAGGCGGATTTGAACCACCGACCTTCGGGTTATGAGCCCGACGAGCTACCAGACTGCTCTATCCCGCGTCGCCTTTCCTACTATAACAGGAAAGTTATGTAATTTACAATTTTTTTTGAATTTACAACATCGTTAATTCTCCAATCGGTTGTAAACGCTTGTATTCACTTAATTTCATGAATTTTTCTGCCAGAGTTTCAGCTACGGTAGGACTAATCCAGCCCATTTGTTTAAGAAGATGAATAGCGATCGCACATTTAGCTCGTTTTGAACCATCAGTTACTTTGATAGCTAAACCCATTCCTTCGCCGACACGACCGATACATTGTATTCCTTCTGACCCTGATTTACTAACTATTTCTCCTTCCATCAGGCGCATTAACTCAGTATCAAAAGCACCATTACCAGCTACCATCGCAGGATGATAAGTCATAGCTCGGACAATTCTTTCTAAATCTAAACTTTTACCAGAGGCTAGTTGAGCATACAGATAAGCCATTTGTCTTAGTTGCATTGAGTAAGTCGGAACACCACAATCATCCCTAGCACTGATAAATTCTTCTCCTGGCATGCCTAATAATTCGGCTATTTTCTGCAAAATTAATTTCTGAACGGGGCTAGAATTACGTACATAGGTATTTAGAGGCCAATTGCGCTGTTGACAGACTGCTAACATCCCTGCATGTTTACCCGAACAATTATGTTCTAGAGAACTACTTTTTCCGTCTGGGATCGGACATTGAAGAGCAGTTGGCTCAATATCTGCATGCCAAAGTATATTAAATACCTGTCGTGATTGCTCCAGCGTGCCTCTATGAGAACTACAAATAATAGCTAAATCTTTATCTGTAAGCTCATATCTCTCTAAAGTTCCTGTGGTAATTACAGCTAGAGCTTGAAACGGTTTGAGGGCAGAACGAATAAAAGCAGAGGTTTCGCAATTGCCTGCTACTAATAAGACACGACCTCGATGATCGCAAACTGTGGCTTCAACTTGATGAACGGATTCAACAATCCCTTCCCGTAATAACTGAACTTCTAATTTTGGTGCTTGATTTTTTTTTCCTCTGGTCATTCGTTTTTGAATTACAAAACAAGGGTATGATGAGTTTATCCCAGAAATAGCCAAATTAGACTACCAATTAATGTCAATCCTGCTAAGATTAGGCAAGTTTTTTGGAGACGAATAAAAATAGGCTTAATTTCATACAAAACAACTAAGCGATCGCGATCGATCATCGTGCTTGGTTTGAGCCAAGTTTGCCCATCATACCAACCAGACTCCTCATAAAATATTCTGTCTTTTTGCAGACGGTCATGAACATAAGACCAACCTAAATAAAGTCTAATTAGGACTAAAGCAAGTAGCACCTCTGTTCCTGCCATACTAGTCAGAATAAATCGAATTAGGTATTTACTAGGAGAAAAACTAGCAGCAGCAATGGGTGCTGCAATTAACCAACTCCAAAACCCAACCCAAACTAACTTCTTGATGTACGCGCTTAATTGTAAAGTTCCCCAACTAAAAAACCAGGAAGTTTTTAACTCTTCATATTCATTGATTGGTCTTTGTTCTGGCGGAACTGGGCAGAAGCTAACACTAGTTTCCCTCATAATTTTTGCTATACTTATCTCGATTTTAAAATTGGATGCGTTCCGCGTGACCCCAAAACGCTTCTAAATTATAGTATTCTCTGTCTTCTGGAAGAAAGAGATGAGCAATTACATCTCCATAATCTAATAAAATCCAGTTGCCTTCCGTTTTTCCTTCTACACGAATAGGATTCTGTTGAAATTGCTCAAGAATTTTCTCTTCGATCGCCTCTGAAATAGCTCTAATCTGAGTCTTAGAAAATCCAGTAGCGATCACAAAATAGTCTGCTAGATAAGATACGTCTGACACTTTCAGCAGCACAATATTGACAGCCTTTTTATCATCAGCAGCTTCAGCAATTGCTCTTGCCAATTGTTCACTAGTTATAAATAAATCAGGATTAGATCTATGTTCTTTATATATTTCCTTAATTTGGTATTGTTCTGAATTTGCCATTAAAATTTTAGATTTTGGTTACTTTAAGTTACTCTCCATTTGATTTGCTAGCTATTTATGACTTTTTTTTTTTGCTCATTGTTAATGCCCAGTTGCGTGTCAAGATAGTGCGAGGATGAATAATTTTTTTTCTATCTATTAGATATCTTAAGGAATAATCACAGGTTTGTTGTAAGGTTTTATAAAGATTCTTTTCAGCTAGTAAGCGCAGAGAATTAAGTTCAGGATTATCACCTCTATTTGGCTCTAGAGCATCAGCGATAAACACCACGCAACTTAGTTTACTCATAGGAGATGAACCCAAAGTGTGATTGCTAATGGCTTCTAATATTTCTGGATCGTTGATGTCAAATTCTTTTCTAGCAATTACAGCACTAACATTGGCATGAAGGAGATGGGGATGATTAGCACAAACTGGATCGATACTAAGTCCTTCTGTTTGGGCAATTGCTAGTAATCGATCGGCAGGAAAAAATTTAGCGAGATCGTGCATTAAGCCAGCCTTAGCTGCTTTTTCTTCGTCAATTTGATGACAGTGAGCAAGACGAATAGACATCTGCTCTACTTCTAAGATGTGTTGCAAACGATGACTAGAAACATTATTAGCCAACCAGTCTAATACGCGCTCGCGCAGTGCTGCCCAAGTTAGCTCACGCTTAAATACGCTCATTACTCCAAAAATTATTAGCAAAATGTAATCTAACTATAGCTAGATTAATTTTTCTTGTGCTTATATTCTAAGCTACGCTCTGACTACAGAAGCAAATAATTTTTCGTATTTATCTAAAGCTGATTCAAAAGCATAATTTTTCTCAGCATAAGCTCTACCCTTGTTGCCTAATCTAATTAATTTATCCCGATGATTGTATAAATCTTCTACTGATGCTGCTAGAGATTGAGGATCTTCTGGTAGAGTTACGATACCACCTCCACTTTTATTAATAGCACTAGCTGCTGTTCCTGTAGCTGGTACTGAAGCAATGATTGCTCTGCCACTAGCTAAGAGTACTTGGATTTTAGAAGGCATATTAAAATCAAGTACATTTTTTTTCTGTACTACTAAACCGACATCTGCTGCTGCCAACATTTCGGGGAGTTTTTCTCGTGGTTGAAATGGCAGGAGATGGACATTAGAAGCTCCACATTGAGAGCAATAATTTTGTAGTCTAGCTAAAGCTTTTTGCTCGCCGACAATAACAACGGCAATATCAGGAATATGTTTGAGGTAAGTAGCAGCTTCGATTACTGTTTCTAATCCTTGAGTAAGAGCAATATTACCTGAATATAAAACAACAAACTTATCTTCTAAATTATTGACTTTACGAAAGTAGTTATTTTCTCTAGGTAGGGGTTGTATAAAATCAATATCTACCCAATTGGGGATTTCAACTATTTTTTCTAAAGCAACTCCTTTAGCAACTATATTTTTAGTAAAACCATCAGCAATTACACTGATTTTTGTGGCAATTCTATAAGCAAATCTTTCCAAATTTGTGAGTATCTTAATTAATTTTTCATTACTGATTAGACCAACATGGACGGCTGCATCAGGTAGTATATCTTGAAGGTTAAGAATTACTGGTGAACCATAAATTCCTCCCAAAAGTGCTGCTGGAATACACACTGGTAAACCTGGTACTGTTAATAAGATTACATCTGGTCGCCATCCTTTAAGTGCCTGAATTAAGCTGAAAAACATAAAACTAAATTCAAAGCCAATCCGATTTCTTAAATTACGCTCTTTACTTGTCCAAATGTAGGAACGTTGAACTGTTACGCCCCTAATCTTCTCCGTCAGAAAAAACTTACCCTTATACAAGGGATGAATTTCTCCTTCCGGATACCAAGGCATTGCTGTCAACACTCTGACTTCATGACCTCTTTTCACCATCCCTTCTGCTAATTCAGTCATTAAAGGGGCAATCCCAATCGGTTCTGGATAGTAGTTGTAAGAATAAATAAGAATTCTCATAAATATATTCAGTTCATTTATAAATAGTTAGGGACAATTAATTGTAAAGAAGAAAACAAAAAAATAATCTTAATTTCTTTTTCTTAATAACGGTTATATCATTACCGAAGTTGGATAAGTTGATCTTTTTGTTGTTTTTTTGGTCTTTTTCTATAAAGATAGCCACAAGTTCTAATATAGTTAAAGACTACTTTAAGTTTCAATTAATTTTTCCTAAATCTTTATTGAAGCTTTGATAAAGTAGACAAATACTTAATCTAAAACTTAACCTTAATAAGTAATCGAGGGAACTAAAAAAAAATGACTGCTTTACGTAAAATATTAATTACATTTCTATTAGGAACTGTATTATTGATAACCTCCTGCGGGGATCAGTCTGTTTCTCGCTTTGATGATGCTCAACAAGCTAGTACGACTAAAGGCTCTAGTGCAGTAGTTGTTGAATCTAAGTCTGGTAGTAGTTTCAATCGTTTTTTTCCTGAGGGAAATAATGAATATATGCGAGTTTATACTCAAGAGAAAAAAGGTTTTGCTGAGGCAAAGTTAAAACAGGATGGCAAAGAAATCGCTGTGTTATCCATTTCTGATATCCTCAATAATCCTAGTGCCGTTAATAAGTTTAAGCAAAGTTCCAAAGATATTGATGGTTATCCTGCTGTCCAGCAAGGAAAAACTGGAACGGCAGTTTTAGTAGCCGATCGATTTCAGATCAAAGTATTTTCTCGTGATGACTCCTTTACAGAAGAAGACCGTGAAGCTTGGTTAAGCAAGTTCGATCTCCGTGGTTTGTCTCAACTAGATTAAGTTGACATCTACTTTGAATGATATGTTCTTGATCTTAATTTGATGCAAACAAGGAGCAAATTGTATGAGTAAATCAATTTTTGAGTTGGTAAATGAGTTACCCACTAACAACATTACCGTGATGATGTTGCGATCGCTGGATTTTGTTGTTCCTGGGGAATGGCAAAATATTGTCGGCTTTGAAAATACCATCCGTGAGGTAACAGGGGAAACCGATGAGGATATGATCCAGCAGATTGGCGATCGCGCTGTCTGGCTTTACAATGATAAATCTCAAGGTTATCAACGAGCAATGTGGCTCTATCAAACTGTAGATAGTGCTGATAGTGCTTTGGGGACAGCAGCTTTAGCTAATAAAGTTGGTAATAAAATTCCTTTAGTTGGCGGTTTGTTAAGCCGAATTACTCCTAATCCTGACAAAGCGCAAGCGATCGATCTAAGTATTAAGCTAGTAGTAGAGTTGGTTGCTTTTTGTCAAATTAACGGTATTCCTGGAGATAGCATCGGTGATTTCGTGGCTGCTTTAGGAGAATATAGTGGAGAGTCTTTAATGCGAATGGCTGCGCTAGTTTGTGTAGATGGTTTAATTCCCTTAGGACCTGATTTTATTCTCAAAGCCGAATCTACTCTCAGCAATCTTAGTTCCCAAGATCTAACCAATAATCCAACTTTTAGTCGAGTCAGTAAGTTAATACCTGGCAATAATACTGGTAGTCAACTAGATTTTATTGGCAACAGTTTTGATTCAGTTAAAGGGTGGATGACTAATTTTGTTAGTGAAAAAGATTTAAATCCTCAAAAAGTTTTAAGTGGATTCAATGGTTTTATTGAGTTTTCCGACAATAAGTTAGACTATATAGCTGCTTTTTTGGATATGACTACCAATTATTACGAGCATACAGGGACACAAACCCTAGCAAATCGCTTAATTGAACGTGCTTTGGCAGAAATCTAGCGTGCTAGTTTTTTCTGAAGAGTATTTTTTTCTCATCAGTAGACAATTACGACGATTGGGTAGGTTAAGGTATTGCAGTTCATCCGTTAATCTTTTCATGAATTGCAGTCCTCTGCCTCCTTCTTTTTCTAGAGGAGAACTACTAAGATCGGGGCTTGCTTTCAGTTTTGCCTTCAAATCAAAAGGTTTCCCTCGATCCCAAATTCTCATTTCGAGAAAATTGTTAAATAACTTTACTTCCAAATCGATGGGCGTAGTAGTAGGTAGATCGTAATGAGCATGGCGAACAGCATTGGTAAAGCCTTCAACTAAAGCGACTTCGCATTGCCAGCCAGTTTTTTGGGGTAATGAAGGAAATATAACAGTTTCAAACCATTGCAAAACATCTTTTAGGGCTTCTAACTCGGTTTTGACTCGAAGGTGAAAATGTTGAAGTTCTCTCTCTTTTGTCATTCAAACAATATTTTTAATGATGATAATAAAAATTGATTAATAAATTTCCTTACTTCTCTCAAGAGCTTATTATTATTATTACTAAGTTTTTAAAAATTTTTCATTAAGCTCTTACATAAATTAATCTTGATGCAATCTATCTAAGTATATATACGGAATAGCTTGAACATTGACTACATTGCACCACTATCTTTATTAAAAACAAGAATAATGGTTTTGAAAATTAATTTTAAATCATATATTAAGCTCCAATTTTGTTGATAGCGTAAGTCAAGTTTAATTACATCTTCAAAATCTCGGACGGTAGAACGACCATTAACTTGCCATTCTCCAGTCATACCTGGTTTAACATTTAAACGTTGCCATTGAGGAACTTGATATTTGGCAACTTCATCTGGAGTAGGTGGGCGAGTACCCACCAAACTCATATCCCCTTTGAGTACATTCCAAAACTGAGGTAATTCGTCAAGGCTAGTACGACGGAGAAACTGACCAACTTTGGTGATACGAGGATCGTTATCATTTTTAAAAAATGCTCCACTAGCTTGATTTTCAATTTGCGATTTCTGTGCTTCTGCGTTTTGACACATAGATCGAAACTTCCAAATTTCAAATCTTTTTCCCAACCAACCACAACGAGTTTGATGGAAAAAAATTGGACCTGGACTATCTAATTTAATCGCCATGACGATGGGTACAAAAATGAGACTAGTAATAACTAAACCAACTAAAGCACCAACAATATCAATTAATCTTTTTACCCAAGAGCGGACTGACGGATGGGTTTCTGGTTGATGATTTTCCGACCATTTTTCCGCAGATTTAATTTGTAAAATATCCACTAATCCTGTCATAGATAAAACCGCCATAACAGGAGGTTGGACTTGTTCTAGAACTAATTCTGTATTTTGGGCTTGAGCAGTTTTCAGATTATTGACTAAAGCCCCAACTCCACTACTATCTATAAATTTTGTCTGGCTACAATCAAGAATAATTTGCTGGGGGGGAGAGTCTACTTCCTCTAGTAATTGAGAACAAGTTTGTTTAAAAGCAACTGCTTCTAGCACTGTCAAACGCTCCGGTAATTTTATTACTGGATTATCTTGAGCATAAGACACAGGGAAGCACTTTTCTAAATTTTGCTCACTCATCAATTATGGTAATGGCACTTAAATTGGGCATCTTAACTATCCCCGATCTATTGGATTTAATCAATGGTTTCTGCCTGGATAGTTTAGTTTAATAGCGATTGTCTCTTCTATTAATGGGTTCTCTGCCAGATTTCATATTAGCTTTGGCTTTAGCAGCACTGCGTTTAAGAGATTGTAATCTTTCTTCGTATTTTTTACGCTGACGACGATTGGGAGTTTGTTCGATCAAAGTTTTTAAAGCACTGCCAAGACTTTTGTAGGCATTGGGTAGAGTATAGCCAAAACGAGTAGCCAGCATAATTGCTTTCTCGTCTGCTTCCATTGCGTCTATGAGGGTCTTTTCGCCGTTATTTTTTTGCCACAATCTGTAACCAGAAATTCCGCAGAGGGCTAAAGCTAGTAGAAGTAACAAGCCATCTTGAACCCAAAGTTCGCCTACTGCACCTCCTAAACCAATAGCTAAAGCTGCCATTTCCCATCCTTCTCTGGGTATGGTATCGTTTTGAATTTGGGCTACTTCATGCCAGAAGAGGAGGTTGCGTTGATCGATCGCCAGATTATCCCATTTAGCTAGGTCGATTTGAATTTCAATTTCGTCTTTACCAATTTCTTCGCAGCGAATTAAAGGAGGATTTACTTCTGTTGTTCCTTCTACGATTACCCAACTTTGTAGTTCTGGAGGTAGCAGGGTTTTTAAACGCCGAAGTTCACTAATTTCTGCTCTAGCTGAAGAGGCTGCATAACTCATAAGCTGTATTAATTTTATAGGCTAGTGATCAATTTATTTTTTTGCTTTTCTTATCATATCGAAATTTTATCTATTTCCTTAATACTTTGGTTCTAGAGAATTCCTGGATAAACTGTAATAAAAATAACTAAAGGAAACAGCAAATATGACTAGAAAAACGAGTAGTAATTTAACTTATATTAGTTATTTTAGCTTAGGTGTAATTATTTCTTTATGGTCAACGAGCGCTCCCCGAATAGCCAATGCTCAAGCAACAATTAATAATGAAGCTATTAATGGTGTGGCGCAGGTTAATCTGTTTCAAGCAATAGTTCTTGGTTTTGTCCAAGGAATGACAGAATTTATTCCTATCAGTAGTACTGCTCATCTTAAAGCTGTTCCTGTTCTTTTGGGCTGGGGCGATCCTGGGTTTGCTTTTTCGGCAGTAATTCAGTTAGGAAGTATTGCTGCTGTATTGTGGTATTTTTGGTCTGATTTGAGCCAAATTACCATAGGTATGTTTAAATCAATTAGTAATTCTAATTATGAATCACAAGATTTTTGGTTAGCTGTGGGTATTGCTGTTGGTTCAATTCCTATTATTGTCTGTGGATTAGCTATTAAATTTTTTGTTCCTGATTTTGATAATTCCCCCCTTAGAAGTATGACAGCGATCGCGATCGCTTCTATTTTTATGGGATTACTATTAGCTTTGTCAGAAAAAATAGGGACTCATAAACGCGATTTTAGCAGTTTAACGGCGAAAGATGGCATAATAATCGGTTTTGCCCAGGCTATGGCTATTATTCCTGGATGTTCTCGTTCTGGTTCGACGATGACTGCGGGTTTGTTTATTAATTTGGATCGGGCAACAGCAGCCCGATTTTCTTTTTTGTTAGGAATTCCGGCGATTACTTTGGCTGGAATAGTAGAATTAAAAAGTGCTTTAGAGACAGGATTCGATGGTTCGGGATTAGTACCTCTGATGGCAGGGATAATCTCTTCGGCAGTATTTTCTTATTTGGCGATCGCTTGGTTGATAAAATTCTTACAAAGAAGAAGTACTTGGGTATTTGTTTGGTATAGATTAGGCTTTGGTATTTTGATCTTATTCTCCCTCTCTTTAGGATGGATTAGTTAGGGTTTTTGTATTGATAACAAGTTAAACTTATTAATCAAATGGTCGATCGACTTCCTTCAAATCAAATCCAGTTTCAATGGCAGCAAGCTCAACAAATTCTAGGACTGCTATCTTCTTTAAGCTATAGTTCTGAAGCCCTAGATAGCTATTTACAAGAAATCGCCTGTGGTGTTAGCCAATTGCTGAATTTAGATTGGTCTGTGGTTACTTTTTGTTGGGCAGATAAAGAAAAAATAATGGCTAGCAGTGTGGATTTGGGGGAAGAAGAAGCAGTTTATTCTTTGCATGGCACTTTAACTAATACTGTTTTTAGCACAGGCAAAACTTTACGAGTTGAAGATACTCAAACTCAAACTCAATATGGTCAACCTCCTGCTGGATATCGTTCCTATTTGGGAGTACCTTTAAGAACACCTCAGGGAAAGACAATGGGAACAATTTGTTCTTTTTGTCTTCAGCCACGCCATTTTAGTGAAGAAGAATTGAGAACTGTTGAGTTATTTGCCGAACGAGCAGCGATCGCTATAGATAACTATAATCTATATCAGCAACAAAAAGACTTTAATCAGGCTTTGGAACATGAGGTAGCACTCCGCACAGAAGAATTAAAAGCAACTCAAGCTAAATTAATTGAAAAAGAAAAATTAGCTGCTATCGGTCAATTTGCCTCAATGATTGTTCATGAGATTCGCAATCCAGTAACTACAATTGTGATGGGTTTAAAAGCTCTCAATCAACTTAAACTAGAGCAGAGAAATCGCCTCAGACTATCTTTAGCATTAGAAGAAAGCGATCGTCTTTTAAAGCTCTTAAAAGAGATTCTTCTTTATGCCAAACCGCAACTACTCGAACTAGAAGAAATAGATGTAAATCTTTTTTTGGCTGAAATTCTGTTGAGTTTACAACAAATGCCTATGGCTTCAGAACGAGAGATTCGCTTGATTCCTCTCCAACAGCAGGTGAAAATTAAAGCAGATAGAAATAAGCTCAAACAGGTAATCATTAATCTTGTCCAGAATGCCTGTGAAGCAATTACTCCAGGAGAAGTAGTTACTTGTAGCGTAACAAGAGATCGCAACCCTAAATTTATTCGCTTTAGCATTCATAACTGGGGTAATCCCATTCCTGAAGCAATATTACCTAAATTAAGCGAACCTTTTGTGTCTAATAAATCAGGGGGAACAGGATTAGGGTTAGCGATTGTTAAGCAAATTGTTAATGCCCATCAAGGCAATTTATCGATTCAGTCTAATGCAATTGAGGGGACAATTATTAGTTTTACCATATCTGAACACTTAGAGGATATGACTTGGAAGGTTACGTAAAAAGTGTGAAACTGAAGAGGGAGAAGGGAAATACTGCTAAACTGAAATGCTTCCTCTAGTTGGCATCCCAGTAACAATAGCTAAGTTTCTAAAATCCTATCACTAGATTCATCACACAAAAGTTACAGTTTTTGATTAAGCAACTTTTTCTGGTTTAACCGATTGCCATAAGGCATCAACTTCTTCAGGAGTGTAAATTTCATCACCAGTTAATTCAACAAAATCTAATAATCTTCTGTGCAAAAAAGTACGAGCAACTTTAACTATTTCATCTTCAGGGTAACTAGAATGAACCCAAATATCGCTCTCAACTGAATTTATACCATCTGAATCAAGAGAAAATCTGACAAGATAGTATTTATCTAGAAACCCTGGACGCTTTTGATCTTTTTGAATTTCGATAACTTTTACGCTGGCATCAAAATACATATTACTATCGTTTTTATGTCATCAACTAGCTTTAATGGTAGCATACATTTGTATTAATAATTTGACCAATATATTAAAGATAAATACACAACATTTTATTTATAAACAAGATTAGAAGTATACAAAGATGAGTCAAGCTTCTGTTCAGCCAGCTAAAATTAGTAGAGTATTACCAAATTCGATCGCCCAGGAGATTGGTTTTGAAAAAGGAGATGCGATCGTCTCTATTAATGGTACTCAACCTCGTGATTTAATTGATTATCAGTTTCTTTGTGCGGATGAATATTTAGAATTAGAAGTTATCGATGCTGCGGGCAAGACTCATTGTTTAGAAATAGAAAAAGATTATGATGACGATCTTGGCTTAGAATTCGAGACGGCTCTGTTTGATGGCTTAATTCAATGTAATAACCATTGTCCTTTTTGTTTTATCGATCAACAACCCCCAGGAAAACGAGCCAGCCTCTATCTCAAAGACGATGACTATCGCTTAAGTTTTCTCTATGGCAGTTACCTTACTTTAACTAATCTGACAGAAAGAGAGTGGCAACGTATTGAACAGATGCGGATTTCTCCTCTTTATGTCTCTGTTCATGCAACTGAACCAGAAGTAAGAACTCGCTTACTGAAAAATCCCCGCGCGGGACAAATCATGGCTCAGTTGCAATGGTTTCAAGAAAGGCGTTTACAAATTCACGCTCAAGTTGTTGTTTGTCCTGGGATTAATGATGGAGTACATCTGGAAAAAACTTTATTGGACTTAGCTTCTTTTCACGCGCAAGATATTCCAGCCGTAGCTTCTGTGGCAGTTGTGCCTGTGGGTTTAACTCGCTTTCGCCCTCTAGAAGATGAATTAATTCCTGTCAGTAAAGAAAAAGCAACCGAAGTCATTGCTCAAGTACAGGCTATACAAGTCAAATTTCAGCAGCAATTTGGGAGTAATGTTGTTTGGTTA
>JBFRWE010000401.1:0-6055 GCA_051439345.1 Xenococcaceae cyanobacterium | reverse complement strand
CCGATTAAACTATAGTGCTTATAGGGTGAATCTGGCTGAAGTTGACGACTAGCTAATCTAATTGATTTTACTTCTCTTCGGCTCATTTCTGCTGTAGTCAAGCCTAAAACTATACCGATCGAGGCTGTCACAAACCCAGAGAATACAATCAGTTTGATATTCATTTTGACGAAAATAGATAATAACAGCTATTCTCATTGTCCCAGAATAGTAATTCTCGAGATTGTCTAATCAACAATTCTTGATATCCATAATGACTAGCCAAATCAACTCAAAATGACCTAAGCTAGTAAATTGATTAACGTGGTCAACCTTGAATTTTTATAGTCAAAGATTTTTGCGGAAACAAGGAATATAACTAAATGTTTGACAAGAGAGCTAGCGGGATATTACTTCATCCCACTTCTTTGCCGAGTAGTTTTGGGATTGGAGACTTAGGAGAAAGTGCTTATAATTTTGTTAATTTTCTCGCTGCCAGTAGCCAACAAGTTTGGCAAATTCTACCGATAGGTCCTACTGGTTACGGCAATTCTCCTTATTTATCTTATTCTGCTCTAGCAGGAAATCCCTTACTTATTAGTCCAGAAAAACTCAAGGAAGACGATTTACTAACTGAAGAAGACTTTAACTCTTTACCAGATTATCCGCTCGATCGAGTAGATTATGATTTGGTTATAGAAACTAAAATTCCTCTTCTTGCTAAAGCAAGCGAGCGTTTTAAACAACAAGCAACACCAAAACAGCTAAAAGAATTTCAGCAATTTTGCGATCGTCATAATGACTGGTTAGATGACTATGCTCTTTTCATGGCAGTAAAAGAAGCCAATAATGGAGCTAGCTGGAATACTTGGGAAGCAGGGATTGCCAAGCGAAAACCCGAAGCTATGGTAGAGTGGGCAACTCGCCTTCAGGATGCTATTTTCTACCACAAATTTCTTCAGTATGAATTTTTCTCTCAATGGACAGCATTAAAACAATATGCCAATAGTCAAGGAATTGAAATATTTGGTGATATTCCCATCTATGTTGCTCACGATAGTGTAGATGTCTGGGCGCACCCAGAAATTTTCCGCCTCGATCCCAAAACAGGAGAACCAGCTTTAATGGCTGGCGTACCACCAGACTATTTTAGTGCAACAGGGCAATTGTGGGGGAATCCTGTCTATAACTGGAAAAAACTGGAAGAAACTAACTTTCATTGGTGGATCGGAAGAATAGAAGGGATGCTCGAATATGTAGATATTATGCGTATCGATCATTTTCGTGGTTTTCAGGCGTATTGGGCTGTTCCAGAAGGAGAAGAAACCGCGATGAATGGTAAATGGCTGGAAGCACCAGGAGAAGCTTTCTTTCAATTACTCCAAGAGGACTTAGGAGAATTACCTATCGTAGCTGAAGATTTAGGCGTAATTACTCCTGAAGTAGAAGCATTAAGGGATAAATTTAACTTTCCTGGCATGAAAATTCTGCATTTTGCCTTTGATTCAGACCGAGTTAATCCTTTTTTACCCTATAACTATGTCAATCGCAATTGTGTCGTCTACACAGGTACTCACGATAACAATACTACTGTTGGTTGGTTTTACGATCGATCGCCAGAAGAACAAGCTAGAGTAGTGGATTATTTAGGTTGTGTTTCTCCTAAAGGAATTCATTGGAGTCTAATTAACCTTGCTTTAGGCTCTGTAGCCAATACAGCTATTTTCCCGTTACAAGACATCTTAGGCTTAGGTACTGAAGGGAAAATGAATACTCCTTCTCAAGCAGAGGGTAACTGGGAATGGCGTTACCATCCAGACGTATTAAACGATCATGGCTTAAGAGAACATTTAAAGTATGTTACCTATCTTTATGGTCGTGCCCCTAATAAGTAGGTAGGCTTAATTAAGTAGGTAAACCTGTGGTTATGGTCAAAAAAACCTCTAAACCGATAGCATTAATAATAGCCATCACTATTAGTTCGATCTTGATGGCACAGAACACTTTCAACCGAGAAGTTCAAGCAAATTCTATGGTACTTAATCAAACACAAGTAGAAGAAAAACTGCAAACTTTACCAGATTGGACAACTGATGGTGAGACTATCAGCCGTACATTTAAATTTAAAGACTTTCTTGGTTCGATCGACTTTGTTAATAAGTTAGTTGAACCCGCAGAGAAAGCAGGACATCATCCCGATATTACTATTTCCTACAACAAAGTTACGATCGACTTGACTACCCATGATGCAGGAGGCATTACCCAAAAAGACTTCGATTTAGCGGGAACTATTTCTCAGTTAGTCCAACCCTAAATCCTTAACTCCCTACTAACTACTCACTACTTCCTACTTTATTTCCTAACTAAGCCCTTCTTCTCGCCTTGCGGGGAACAATTTGAGCTATATCGACATTGGCGATCGCTTTTTTGAGAGGCATAGCTCGAAAACAACCATTTTGAGTGTTCATTTGATACACTTTTCCTTGAGTAACGTCCAATGCCGTTAACCACCCACTATTATAATGATAAGCTCCCGTTTCAATTCCTAGCCAACCAGGACCCGCAGCAATTTGTCCTGGGTGAATTCCTGGGAAAGTAAAGGTAATAGTATGGCCCGTAATCATTAGCTTATCTTTAAAATATGGTTCACTAATACGGTGAAACTCATCTCTAATCCAACAAAACTGTTCTGATGTTTGTTGTTTGAGAGGTAACTTAGGATTAACACCAGCATGAACTAACCAAATATCCCCCAAGTCCAGATAAACTGGTAAACTTTTCATCCAATCAATATGTTCTTGAGGTATCTTGTTATTATAGCTAGCAACAGTAGCATGACCACCACTATAAAGCCACCCTTGATACAAGTCTACGGATACTTGTCCATCACCAATAACATCTAAAAGCATTTCCTCATGATTCCCACGAAGACATTGGAAATTGCTTCTCATGATAAAGCTTACTACTTCAGCACTCTTGGGACCTCGGTCAATCAAATCTCCTAAAAAATAAACTTGGTCTTGACCTTGAGGTGAAACTGCATCTAATAGAGCCATTAAAGCATCATAGTGACCATGCACGTCACCAATAATAATTCGACGATGGGTCATAATTAATTGTTTTTAGCTTCCTCTACCAAGATTTACCTCTAAATTTAATTAGTCGTTTTTAGATGGCTTAAGACTAATATAGTTAATTTATTATTAGTGTTCCCCATTTTTGTCTAAATATCAGGATTATCTTGATACAAATTTTTGTTAATCAGATTACATGATAATCTAAAAAATCTTTAAATAGGTAAAGCTAAAAATTAGTTGAGGGATAATTGTAGTGTCTTTGTCAGTAACAACCAAAATTAAGATTTTGCAGCAGCCTACTAGTATGGCTTGGGTTGAGCAAGCGATCGCTAACTTGGATACCATTTTGTTAGATCATTCTCATTGCGAACGCAAAGCAGCAGGAGTAGCTATTAATCTGATGTTTCGCTATCCTTCTTATCAAAAGTTAGTTCGTCAGCTAACAGCGATCGCTAAAGAAGAGTTAGATCATTTTGAACAAGTTAATCAATGGCTAGAAAAACGCCATATTCCTCTAGCACCTCTAAATTCTCCTCCCTATGGTTCAAAATTAAAAGCACAAATTCGTCACCAAGAACCAGAAAGATTGTTAGATTCTCTGTTAGTATCTGCTTTAATTGAAGCTCGTTCTCACGAAAGGTTAGGGTTACTGGGAGAACATTGTCCTGAGCCAGAATTAGCCACATTTTATCGTGGATTAATGGCCTCTGAAGCTCGTCATTATGGAATGTACTGGCTGCTAGCCAATGAGTATTGTGACAGAGAAATAGTAGATAAAAGGTTAGTAGAAATAGCTAAGGTAGAAAGCGAAATTTTAGCAACTTTGCATCCCCAGGCAAGAATACATAGCTAAACAGAGGTAATAGTTAGTAGTTAATAGGTACTATTAAATCAAGTGAATAGTTTTTATCAACAATTTTTGATTAGAGACTGGCAAAAAAAAGACCGTAATTTTACTGTTGCGGTTATTCGAGACGTATTGCAAGAATATAGTCTGCCATGGCAACCAGAAAACGCAGATCGAGACGTTGTAGAAGTAGAAAATGCTTATTTAAAGAGAGGTGGAGAATTTTGGGTAGTAGAACAAGAAAATAAGATAGTAGGAACTGCTGCTTACTATCCGATCGACCGAGGAGAAAAAGCAGTAGAAATACGTAAAATGTACTTACTTCCTAATGTTAGAAGATTAGGTTTAGGTCAATATTTATTGCAACAATTAGAAACAAAAATTGCTAGTCAAGGATTCAGAGAAGTCTGGATTGAGACAGCCTCCATCTTAAAGGGAGCAATCAAACTGTACGAAAAAAATGGCTATCAACCTACTACTGGAGTGGAAACCGAGCGATGTGACCTTGTTTATGTCAAAAGATTATCTGTAGATAAATAAAGATGAAAATTATGAGAACTTACTTTAATTAGGTCATGGCAATAAATATTATATGAATAATGTTAAATCTCAACTGAGATTTAAAAAAAATAGAATAAAACTATATTTAGATATTGATTTTTTAACAGTACAACCAGAGTTAATTTCTCTAACACCTATTATGAGCAGCTATCACAAGCACCATCTAGCCCGCGAATTTCAAAAACAAGTATCCATTTTAGGCATCACAATTGCTGCATTTTGGATTCTGGAATTGAGCGATTTTTTTGTTTTTAAAGGTGCATTAGACAATTTAGGCATTATTCCTCGCCAGGCAGTTGGACTTCGGGGTTTGCTCTTTGCTCCTTTTCTGCACGGTGGATTTCCCCACTTACTTGCCAATACCATCCCTTTTCTGACTCTTGGTTGGTTAACTATGATTCAAGAAACCAGTGATTTTTACATTGTTTCGATCTTAACCATGATAGTAGGCGGACTAGGAGTATGGGTATTTGGTGCTACTGGTTCAGTACATATTGGTGCAAGTATCTTAATTTTTGGTTATTTAGGTTTTCTTTTGCTGAGAGGTTACTTCCAGAAAAATTTGCCCTCCATTCTCTTATCAGTAATTGTGTTCTTCTTTTATGGTGGTTTGGTTTGGGGCGTTTTACCCTCTCAATCAGGAATCTCTTGGGAAGGACATTTATTTGGTTTTCTGGGAGGGATAATTGCTGCCTGGATGATTGCTAAAGAAAAGAAATTCTATCAAAAATAGCTCCTAAACTTTATTTCTATCGGTTAAGATTTCATAGCCATTTTCCGTAACTAATACGGTATGTTCAAATTGTGCTGATAAAGAATTATCTACTGTAACTACTGTCCAGCGATCGCGCAAAATTCTTGTATGTTTTGAACCTACATTGAGAATTGGTTCGATCGCTAGAGTCATTCCTGCTTTTAGTTTTGTGTTCGGTATTTGTTGGCTACGAAAATTAAATACAGGTGGCTCTTCATGGAGATTTTTACCTACGCCATGCCCAGTATAATTTTCGACTACGCTATAACCATGTTTTTTGACATGATCTTCGATCGCTCCAGCAATATCGAGTAAATAGTTACCATCTTTAACCTGTTCAATGCCTCGATATAAAGCTGCTTCTGCTACTTGGATTAATTTGGCTGCATGCTTGGATACTCTGCCAACAGGAATAGTAATGCAGGAGTCTCCATGAAAACCTTGATAGTATGCACCCGTATCCACTTTAAGTACATCTCCTTGGCGTAGTACTTTTTTCGGATTGGGAATGCCATGTACTACTTCTTGGTTAACAGAGGCACAAATAGAAGCAGGAAAACCATAATATCCTTTAAAACTAGGAGTTGCACCCATTTGACGAATTTTATCTTCAGCATATTCATCTAATTCTGCTGTAGTCATTCCTGGCTTAACCAGAGATTCAATTTCTTTTAAAACTGTAGCTACAATCTTGGCAGACTCCCTCATTTTGGCTATTTCTGGAGATGATTTGATATGAATACGACGACTAGTTGTCTGAAGGGGGGGAAGTCCTTTAGTTGTATTTTTTGCTTGGGAAGTAGTTTTAGGAGAAAATAATTTGGAAATAATATTCAT
>JBFRWE010000400.1:0-11628 GCA_051439345.1 Xenococcaceae cyanobacterium | reverse complement strand
AATATCAGAAACGAATTCCCCTCAAAGAAGTTTCTCATAGTGAACCTGCACCAGTTAGCTTAGAAGTTTTTATTTCTCGCGGTTATGAATGGGTAATTAAATTAATTGCAGTCACAGAAACTCAAGATATTAACATACTTTCTACTGAAGACCCAAAAATAGAAGAAGAAAGAGTCCAAATATTTGAAGAGTACGCCAACGGAGGACTAGCAAAACTAAGAGACGAATTAAGAGGTGCAGTAGATTATACAGAAAGACTATTGCTAATTCTTAGTTCAGAAAGATTTAAAGAAGAAGAAACAGATGAAGAATTCGATCTCAGTCGGTTTTTATGATTAATAATACCAATTCTCAAACTCTGACAACTTATCAGAAGAAGTTAAACACTAAGCTTAGACGCATTTAAACTGCATTCTTCAATTCTGGTCAAGGCAATAGGCAAGAGGGAATAGGCAACAGAGAGTATGCAACTTAGGTGAGTCCAAGCTTACTTTTGCCAAGCAGATTTAGGGTAAGCTTCATCTTGAAAATTAATTACACAGGTTTGCATTTACCTGCTCTAATTAAGCCTACCCTTTTAGCGATCGCTTCTGCTTGAGAGTCAAAAGGACCCCAACTAGATTTAGTTTCTGGTGGCTTATTAGCAATCGCCACAATCTTACAAGTCTGGTCTTCTTGCTGAATAATGTACCAAGTTTGAGGATTATTCATTAGTGACAAAAATATGGGGCGAAATAATAGCTCGACCCCAAATAATACCAAATTTTGCTAAATTCAACCTTATTCCAAATCTTTACGACCTGGGTTACGAGAAGGATCGCTAGAAAGGAAGCCGAAAATAAATAAACCGATAAAGAAAAATACGGTTATATAAACAACTATTTTGAGAGTTAGCATTTAATTTTCTCCTATGAATCTAAAAAAATCTTATCAAAGTGAGCTTACTCTTTCTTAAAAGAATTTTACTTTAAACTCGATCGCCTTAGAGAATTACCATAAAAGAAAAAAGGCTCTCTGTTCCCAAAGCATAAAAACACTAGTTACCAAAACAGAACCGACAAGAAGTTTCCGAAAGTTTTGTTCGCTTACTTTTTGTAAAATAATTTGACCGATCCAATTACCAGGAAACGCAGCAACTCCCATCAATAATCCATAACCAAGATAGTGCCAATTTAAAGCCCCAAAGATACCATAAGTAATCATCTTAGCAATATGAATCACCACCAGATGGGCAGATTTAGTGGCGATCATTTCCTCTTTGCATAAACCATAATTTATATATAAAGGATTTAATAAAGGTCCTGTACTACCAATCAATCCTGAAATAAAAGCAAAAATAAATCCTGAGGGCAAAAAATACCAAGGCGCAACCTTAAAAGATGATTCTTGCTCTCCAATACCATAACTAGCAGTAGACATAATCAGAAACATAGCTAGCAAAATTGGCAGCCATTCTAATTGGATTTGTGTATAAATAAAAGCTCCTAAAATCGCTCCAACTATAGCACCAGGAAGATACCACCACATCAAACGCCAACAAATATGCTGTCGATAAAGAAATAACCTTTGAGGATGACCGACAAGCATTACCGTTGTTAATACAGGGGGAACTGCTACCGAACCAAGAAAAAAGCCAATCAGAGGAATTAAGATTAACGGTGTTCCGCCTCCTGCTAAGGTGCTAACTAACCAACTACTGAAACTTGCTAAAGCTAGAAAAATAATACCCACAATAAAATTTGAGTTGTACTAAATTAAGTTAAGCTTACTTAAACTTTAATTAAACTAAACTTAACCTAATATACCTAGACAAAGTGACCATTTGCGATCGATTCAGCGAAAAATGATTAATCTAAATGAAAGCCAGTTAAAATTGCACTACTTAAGATGACTGAATCAGAATTGTTGCGGACACCATTATTTGAGTTTACTCAACAGCAAAATGCGAGATTTACCCCTTTTTCTGGTTGGGAAATGCCAGTACAATACCAAGGACTAAAACAAGAACATCAAGCGGTACGTAGTAATGTCGGCATGTTTGATATTTCCCATATGGGAAAATTTTCTCTAGCTGGACGAGATTTAATTAAGGAATTACAAACTCTAGTACCTTCAGATTTATCCAGACTAAAACCAGGTCAAGCACAATATACAGTTTTGTTAAATTCCCAAGCAGGAATTATTGACGATATCATTTTTTATTATCAAGGCGAGGAAAAAGGTTTTTTGATTGTCAATGCAGGAACTACAGCCAAAGATAAAGCCTGGTTACTAAAACACCTACCTAGTTCAATTCAATTAACAGACTTATCTCGCGAGCGCATCTTATTGGCAATTCAAGGAGTCAAAGCAGTTAGTGTACTCCAATCCTTGGTAGAAGGAGATTTAAACTCCATGCCAGCCTTTACTCATCAAGAAGTTAGCATAGACAATCAGCCAGCTTTTATTGCCAGGACTGGATATACAGGAGAAGATGGGTTTGAGGTTATGGTTGAGCCAGAAGTAGGACAAAAATTATGGCAAGACTTACTTCAACTGGGAGTTACTCCCTGTGGTTTAGGTGCTAGAGATACTTTACGCTTAGAAGCTGCTATGTCCCTTTATGGACAAGATATAGATGAAACTACAACTCCCTTAGAAGCAGGATTGAGTTGGCTAGTGCATCTAGATAGCAAAGGCGATTTTATCGGTAGAGAAATTCTCGCCAAACAAAAAAAAGAAGGAATTGCTAAACGCTTAGTTGGTTTACAAATGGAAGGAAGACACATTGCCCGTCATGGTTATCCAATACTCGCGGACAATAAAATCATTGGCGAAGTAACTAGCGGAACATTAGCACCGACTCTTGGTAAAGCGATCGCTCTTGCTTATGTCCCTAAACCATTAAGTAAAGTAGGACAAAAACTCACAGTAGAAATTCGTGGTAAAAACTATCCCGCCGTAGTAGTTAAAAAACCCTTCTATCGCTCACCCCATAAGTAATTAATCAACTACTAACTACTAACTACTAACTATTAACTACTAACTCGATGTATGCCAATGTACCCAATCAGAGGATAATAATAATTATCTGCCTCTTGAGAGAGCTTATTAAAACTTAATAAATATTAAAGTGGATACCTCTCTCTGATAGACTTTTGACGGACGGCACAAGCTTCTGAATTCGATTCAGAAGGCTCGCCCTTACTTGAGTAGGCAGACTAAAGCCAGGGAATATATATGCAGTAGGGAGGAAAATCTTCGTGGAAAATACCCTCGGGTTAGAAATTATTGAAGTAGTAGAACAAGCAGCGATCGCTTCATCCAAATGGATGGGGAAAGGCGAAAAAGATACTGCTGACCACGTGGCAGTAGAAGCCATGCGGGAAAGAATGAATAAAATATACATGAGAGGTCGCATTGTTATCGGTGAAGGGGAAAGGGACGACGCCCCCATGCTCTACATCGGTGAAGAAGTAGGCATTTGTGCCCGCGAAGACGCAAAAGATTACTGCAACCCAGATGAACTAGTGGAAATCGATATTGCAGTCGATCCCTGTGAAGGTACTAACTTAGTTGCTTACGGACAACCAGGCTCGATGGCGGTTCTGGCAATTTCCGAAAAAGGTGGTTTATTTGCTGCTCCCGACTTTTATATGAAAAAGTTAGCTGCACCACCAGTAGCCAAGGGTCATGTAGATATTAACAAATCTGCTACCGAAAACTTAAAAATTCTCTCCGACTGCATGGGACGTGCGCTCGAAGAGTTAGTTGTAGTGGTAATGGATCGTTCTCGTCATAAAGACCTGATCAAAGAAATTCGCGATGCCGGTGCAAGAGTAAGACTCATTAGTGATGGGGATGTTTCAGCTGCTATCTCTTGTGCTTTTGCTGGTACTAATATTCATGCTTTGATGGGTATTGGTGCTGCGCCAGAAGGCGTAATTTCCGCAGCAGCTATGCGTTGCTTAGGTGGTCATTTCCAAGGACAGTTAATTTACGATCCAGCGATCGTGAAAACTGGCTTAATTGGAGAAAGTAAAGAGAGTAACCTAGCTCGTCTAAAAGAGATGGGCATTGACGATCCCGATCGCGCCTACAATGCAGAAGAGTTAGCTAATGGGGAAACAGTACTATTTGCTGCTTGCGGGATCACTCCAGGAACTTTAATGGAAGGAGTCCGTTTCTTTAAAGGAGGAGCAAGAACTCAAAGTTTAGTTATTTCTTCTCAATCAAAAACAGCCCGTTTTGTAGATACAGTTCATATGTTTGAAAAACCAAAAAGCATACAACTGAAATAAAAACCGATAAAGATTACATTTTAGGAGTTGCAGAAGTTACAGAATAGCTGTCTAGTTACAGCTATTCTGTAAGCTGGTCCACATTTAACTTGCATAATTCCGACGTTTAATCCCTATATATAGCTTGGAACATTCTGTCAAACTCCATGTCGATCGGCTTAGTCTGCAACTCCCCTTATTTCCGTACTTTCTTTAGGAATTAACTATTCTTTCCTAAACTTGAATCTAGATAAATTTAATTAACAATTAAAGGTTATAGACCACTATCTTTTTTTGCTCAGAAATTAGTCTGAGTCAATTAGTTTAAAACCCTTGAGAAGAACGCATGAATATTGTAGTTGTTGGTTTAAGTCATAAAACAGCGTCTGTAGAAATTAGAGAAAAGCTAAGTATTCCCGAACCCCAAATAGAAGAAGCGATCGCTCAGTTGCGGAATTATCCCCACATTAGCGAAGTAGCTGTTATTAGCACCTGTAACCGTTTAGAGATCTATGCAGTTGTCTACGATACAGAGCAAGGAGTCAAGGAAATAACCCAATTTTTAGCCGATAAAGGACAAATTAACTCGTTAGAGTTGCGAAGACATCTATTTACCCTCTTACACGAAGACGCACTACGGCATCTAATGCGAGTTTCTGCGGGATTAGAAAGTCTAGTCTTAGGAGAAGGGCAAATCTTAGCACAAGTTAAAAATACCCATAAACTAGGACAGAAATACCAAGGATTAGGTAGACTACTCGATCGCTTATTTAAACAGGCAATCTCTACTGGTAAACGAGTACGCAGTGAAACCAGCATTGGTACAGGAGCAGTTTCCATTAGTTCGGCGGCAGTAGAATTAGCTCAAGCTAAAGTAGAAGATTTATCCTCCTATCACATCACGATTGTTGGCGCAGGAAAAATGTCCTGCTTGCTAGTCAAACACCTACTAGCCAAAGGCGCAACCAAAATAGCGATCGTCAATCGCTCCCATCGCCGAGCAGAAGAATTAGCGAAGAAGTTTCCTAATGCAGCATTGGAAATTCGTCTCCTTCCAGATATGATGGATACGATCGCCAATACCGATCTAGTGTTTACTAGTACAGGCGCAACGGAACCAATTTTAGATAAAGCTAAGCTAGAAGGGATTTGTCCCAATAATCGTTTGATGCTAATCGATATTTCCGTTCCTCGCAACATCGCAGCAGACGTTAAAGAAATTGAGCAGGTAGAAGCTTATAATGTAGACGATCTTAAAGCAGTAGTTGCTGCTAACCAAGAAAGTCGTCGTCGTATGGCAGCCGAAGCAGAAGGGATCATCGAAGAAGAGGTAAACAATTATTTACTGTGGTGGCGATCGCTTGAAACCGTACCGACCATTAGTTGTTTACGCAGCAAAGTTGAAACTATCCGTGAGCAAGAATTAGAAAAAGCTCTATCCCGACTAGGGTCAGAATTTGGTGAAAAACATCAAGAAGTAATTGAAGCTCTCACTAGAGGAATCGTTAATAAAATTCTCCACGAACCCATGGTACAGTTAAGGGCGCAACAAGATATAGAAGCTCGTCGTCGTTGCATCCAATCATTACAAATGCTATTTAATCTAGATATAGAAGAACAAACAGTATAGATAATAGATAATTGATAATGGATCGTGGATAATTCATTATCAATTAATTTTAGATTATCTTTATCATTACCATAATTTTTGCATCTTATTTAACAGTCAAACCTGCCCTAATCAATTAGAATAGAGTTGGGAAAGTATAAATATACATAAAAATAGGCAAGAGATTCACTCTCAAAAAAAAATCCAATATATTGTCATAGCAGCATTTATGTCTATGGAGCATAGGTAAATAAAAATTGTTTTTTTGACAACTTCAATTACTAAATTTATGATTCATAGATACACAATATATTGGAATAGCTTAGTAATAATAATATTGTTCATCAAAGATATAAATATAAAAAAAATATTAAAACCATTACAATGGTAACTGGTGTTAGGAGGGAAAAAGTGTTTATAAGACTGGCACAGCAACACCGACAATTTGTCTGTGACTTGGTAATGAATCTCCAAGCCTTAGCAATTGTCCTTGAAGAGAGAGGCTATCCTGCATCATGCTATACTTGCGGGAATAAGATGAATAGTGCATCCTTTATGGTTAGTTTAGGAGATAATCATCTCATTCGCTTTCTCGTTTCTGATTATGGGATCACCTGGACAGAAATGCGCGACGAGCGCGAACTAATGAAATTAGAAGGTGCAGAAGCGATTAGTCAATTGCAGGACTTAGCAGATTTAGTAAAGTATCAAATCAAACCTTCTCAATCTGTCTATCAAGAGAGAGAGAATAAGTTGCACACCCTAAATTGAGTATAATCCCCCCAAACGCTAGATTTTGGCTAATTTGGCTTTTTTAAGGCATAATGAGTCCAACTTATTGCTCTAAATAAGCTCTTATAGTTATCAAAATGCTTGATGAAATTAGGGTTGATTCAAAAGCTTACTTTAATGCCAAACTAGCTTGAGTACTTCTACGAGTATAAGCATTCCACGTACCTAATTCTTGGGCAGGAAAACTAGCTAGATAAGCGCGATCGCTTTCTTTTAATCCTTGTACTAAACTAAAATCTGCCCCAGCAATACTGTTGACATGGCTTAAGTCTGCCCCTGTTAAATCCGCAGCCCGAAAATCTGCTCCTTGTAATTCTGCCCCACCTAAACGAGCATCTCTTAAACAAGCACCTGTTAAAAAAGCTTTTTGTAAATTTGCCCCACTCAAAGAAGCATTAGTTAAATTGGCTTGGGTTAAATCTGCTCCACTCAGATAAGCACCAATAAGTCTAGCATCACTAAGATCGACTCCTCTTAAATAAGCAGTATTAAGATATGCTCCTGTTAGATTAGCACCAGGACCAACTGCACCAGAACTTTTATAGGCAAATCCTTCAGGAAAAATAGTTTTTCGATCGAAAAGAGCTACCTTTAGTTTGGCATCTGTTAAATTAGCTTTGGTTAAATTCGCCCCTCTTAAGTCTGCTCGATACAAATGCGCCCCTGTTAAATTAACATTAGTTAAATTTGCTGCCGTTAAATCGACTCCTCTTAAATCTGCACCTTCTAGATTAGCTTCTGTTAAATTTACTCCTCGAAGATTAGCATTAGTTAAAGTTACTTGAGATAAGTTTGCTCCCGTCAAATCCGCTTCACTAAGATCGATCGCGTACAAATCTTGCTGTTGACAATTTATTCGAGCAAGACTTTCTCCCAACTGAAGTTTAGCTAAAATATCTGAGGAATTTAAAGAGCGATCGCTATTTAGTGGTGTTTGCATATGGTTATTGATTAGTCTAGTCGTTTACAAGAAATCAAAAAAGTAAACTTAAGCAAAAAAAATTTATCCTCTATTTTAATTTTTCTATCTAGATTAATGCAAGATAAATGGATAAAATCCACAAACCAACCTATAATTTAAAGTTGAATCGAGGAGAATTTCATGGCTACTTTTGTTGGTACTTCAGGCAATGACACCTTTCCTTTAAGTATAGAAGATGATGTTATTGATGCTCTCGAAGGTGATGATTTTATCGATGGCTTTATCGGTAACGATATTATTTTTGGTGGTGGAGGTAATGATATACTTAATGGCAATTTAGGTAATGATATTGTCATTGGTAATGAGGGTGATGATTTCCTGAGTGGCTCCGACGGTGCCGATGATTTGTTTGGCGATTCAGGGAATGATAATCTTTTTGGTGAAGCAGGTGACGATCTTCTGTATGGTTATTTGGGAAATGACCTCCTAGATGGGGGAACAGGAGATGATACCTTATTTGGTGAGGGGGATAATGATATTCTTCTTGGCGACGATGGTAGAGATCTGTTAGTAGGTGATGATGGCGATGATATCCTCGAGGGAGAAGCTGGAGATGATACCCTTGTTGGTGGTTTGGGAAATGATACCTTTGTGTTTGCTACGATTTTAGACGCAGGAATCGACGTAATTGAAGACTTTGTTCTAGCAGAAGATATTATTGAGGTTTCTGCTGAAGGATTTGGTATTGGTGCAGATGATTTCGCTCGATTTTTCTATGATTTTGTTACAGGAGAATTGTCTTTCGATGGTGAAGACTTTGCAGAATTACCTGAAAATTTAAACTTTATTCCTGAATTGAATATTAATATTGTTTAAGTACCTAAACAACATTAATTACATATTTGGCAACAGTAAAAACCTCTTATGGATATTTTCCTACTAGACTAGCAACAGAAAAACATGATATTGCTGATGCTAAGAATAAACTAGTTGGAGAAAAACTTAACTATGCGCCTCAACCCACCAATGACTATGATGGATTTCTTCCGTAAAAGTGAAGGAATCTGGTTGACTCAAAGAAATGTACATCATTTTGATTCCGTTGGTGACGAATCAGGAGAATCTAATCTTATTGTTAAAGTTATAGAGCCAGAAGATCCTAGAGTCCAAACAGTTTGTAGTCTCAGAAATATTGAACCAGTTAAAGCCAAAGGGGGAGCAAGTTTTAATTGGCTTGCCAATACCAAAGATAGCGAACCCAACCCTAATTATGAAGCTATCTTAATCGATCTTCCTGACGATGAAACCGGCCTGACAGGTAAAATAATTCGGGATAAAGGCTACGTAGAAGGTATTCCTGTAGTCAGTCGTTATTGGTTTGGTCAAGATGGAATCCTCACTATTAATACTGACTATGAAAATAATCAGGGGCAAGAACGCTGCTGGTTTATTACTGAAGATTTTCGCGTCCGTGTTAGTACCGTAAAAATGATGAATGGGGTTAACTTAATGACTTATTGTTCCGAACGTCGCTGCGTCTCCCCAGAAATCTTAGAACAAATGGCAAAGAATCATAGTATTAACCAACAATCCCCAGTCCCTAATTACTAACTCCGAACTCCAAACTAATCCCCAATATTACAGAATGTTGCTTTGTTGCTAAGAAATGAGACTGAGCTAACTCCTATCTTTTATGCTCGCAGGAGAGCTTTAATATCTACAGCTATAGTTATATGTTTCAGCCTTTTAGAGCCTATTTAGAAGAAGAGCTTTTCCATCGTTTTGATTTAAGGAGTCGTCCTATACCAGTAGGTTTAGAATCCAACATCAGCGAGCGCGGAAAAAATCAAGCAACCATTCAAAGTTGGTGTTATCAATGCCCTGAATTAAGAAAAATCCGTTATACCTATATAGATGCAGGAGAAACCGCTCAAGTTTTTAATAGTGTTATTTATCCTGCTCATCATTACGATGTTCCCTTGTTGGGTATCGATTTTCTTTCCTTTGGCAAAAAGAAAATTTTGGTAGTCCTCGATTTTCAACCTTTATTTCGCGATCTCGCCTACCAAGAAAAATATATTGAACCAATGCGTCCAATTAGAGACAAGTATAATGAATTGGCTCAAAATCTAGAAATGAAATTCTATGATGCCAATCAATATTTCTCTAAATATTTGTTATTTGCTAAAACCGATGCGGATACAGTAGTTAAAAGACTATTTCCTGCTTATCAAGAATACGTTCAACTATATTGGCAGATGCTCGAGCGCGCAGAACCTTTAAGCGATCGAGAGGATATTCAAAGGATAGTCAAAGCACAAAAAGACTACGATCAGTATAGTGCTGAGAGAGATCCTGCTCACGGTTTATTTAGTAGCTATTTTGGAGCAGAATGGGCAGAAAAATTCTTATACGAATTTCTGTTTGAAGACGCATCTCCTCTGGCTGTAGTCTCTACCAGACGATAGTTTAGTCGCTGTGTTCTAATTCAAAATTAAGCATTAAAAATTGAAAACTGATAACTGCAATGACTTTATATCAGCCTTTTTTAGATTATGCGATCGCCACTCTTAAAGAGCGGATCGACATAGAACCTTATCCTATTCCCTTAGGGTTTGAACGCAAAGAAGGCATGATGGGTAAAGGAAAAAGACAAGAAAAAGTACTGACTACCAGCCATGCTTTTAAATCACCTAAATTAAGGCAAATTAGGGCTGCTCATGTTCAAGGAGGAAATTCCCTTCAAGTACTTAATTTTGTGATTTTTCCCCAGCCAAATTACGATTTACCGTTTTTTGGTGCAGATTTAGTGACTCTTCCAGGAGGTCATTTAATCGCCCTGGATATGCAGCCTTTGTTTCGTGATAACCCAGAATATCAACAAAAATATACCGAGCCGATTTTACCGATTTTTCAGGCTCACCAACAACATTTAGAATGGGGTGGAGACTTTCCTGAAGAAGCACAACCTTTCTTTTCTCCTGCTTTCTTGTGGACTCGTCCTCAAGAGACAGAAATAGTTCAGACTAGGGTGTTTGCTGCTTTTAAAGATTATCTCCAGGCTTATTTAGATTTTGTCGAGCGAGCTGAATCTATCGGCGATCGAAAACAGCAAACAGCAATCTTAGCAGCGCAAAAACGCTATATCAACTACCGAGCAGAGAAAGACCCTGCTAGGGGGATGTTTACCCGCTTGTATGGCTCAGAATGGACAGAAGAGTACATTCATGGGTTTCTTTTCGATTTGGAGAGGAAACTCGCTGTTAGTAGTTGATTTTATCTCAGCGCTCGATCGCCAAAATGTTGATAAAGATTACAGATTATTGCTAATTCTTAAGAAAAAAGCAGAGAAGAAGATTTTTATAAACACAATCCTTTAGTCTCTAAAAAAGAGTCTAAATAAAAATAACTCTAAAACTTAAGAATCAGTTAATACTTCTAAGGAAGTTAACTGACTCAATATCTAAGTAGAGGGTTCAACATATTACCACAGCTGTAACTTTAGCAGTGTTAGAGCTAATTAGTATATAGTTTTATTAAGCAGACTCCGCAAAAACGTAAAATTTTAACAAGATGTAACAAATAAAGGCACTACGTCGTTGTATAAAAGTTACCTGAGGGGTAGATGCTCGTAGGCACAGCCAAAAGCAACTATTAACCAAACATCTTGCTTAGACTTTCCATAGAAGTGTAAAGTTTTCTTAGGTAGCTTAAATTTTTTAAGCACTAAAATCAAGAAAACATTAGCAACTTTTGTGGTAACAAAGTCTGCCTCGGACGGATTTTAGCTCATAGCTAACTGAACATCTTATAAGTTAAGATTCCATTTTGAAGTCCAACTAAAACTCAACCAAATTAAGTAGGAGATTAATTAAATGTTCGACGCATTTACTAGGGTTGTATCTCAAGCCGACGCTCGTGGCGAATTTTTATCTAATTCACAACTAGATGCCTTAAGCGCAATGGTAAGCGATAGCAACAAACGTATGGATTCTGTAAACCGTATTACCAGCAACTCTTCTGCAATCGTAACTAATGCTGCTCGT
>JBFRWE010000399.1:0-8206 GCA_051439345.1 Xenococcaceae cyanobacterium | reverse complement strand
TATACGGCTTTAAGCTGGTGTCGGCGGGAATAGCGATCGCGATGAAGATTTAGCGCTCGCCTGGTACAGGATTAACACTCTAGTCAGAAGGGTAAGTGTACCTCATGAATCCGAGAAACGCTATATTCTATATTCTCTGATTTACTTTAAGAGTTGACTAATTCTAGTAGCTCTTGTTCACTAAGTTGAACAATACCTAATTGTTCTGCCTTTGTTAGTTTTGAACCTGGGTTTTCTCCTACTACTAAGTAGTCAGTTTTACTGCTTACAGAGCCAGTAATTTTCCCTCCTACTTGCTCAATTATTTTTTTTGCTTCACTGCGTTTTAAACTAGGCAAAGTACCAGTAATAACGAAGGTTTTTCCCGCTAAAATATGGGTATTAGCTATCTGATTAACTACGGTATTAGTAGCCACAGAAAACGGTAAACCTATTTCTTGGAGAGACTCTACTAAGGCTAAATTGGCAGGGTTTCTAAACCATTGAAAAACGGAGAGAGCAATCTCTTCCCCAATACCATATACTGCTTCTAGAGAAGAGATAGATGCTTGAGATAATAATTCAATATTAGGAAAGTTATTAGCGAGTATTTGGGCATTAACACTACCGACATAGCGAATACCCAAACCATACAAAACCCTAGCATAAGATTGCTGTTTAGAAGCATCGATCGCGCTGATTAAATTATCAGCAGATTTTGCTCCCATCCGCTCTAAATTGGCAATTTGTTCCGCCGTTAAGCTATAAAGATCGGCGATCGATTGAACCAAATTATTATTAATTAACAGTACAACTATTTTTTCTCCTAAACCACGAATATCCAAAGCATCACGAGAAGTCCAATGGACTAAACTACCTCTTAAAATTGCTGGGCAAGAACTATTCACACAGCGAGTTACAGCTTCTCCAGAAGGACGAATTAAAGTTGACTGGCACTCTGGACATTGAGTAGGCATTTGATAGGGTTGAGCATCAGGAGGACGCAAATCAGTAATAACACGTACAACTTCAGGAATAATCTCCCCTGCCTTGCGTATAATTACGGTATCCCCCACACGGATATCTAATTCCGCAACACGATCGCTATTATGGAGGGTAGCTCTTTGTACGGTTGTACCTGCTAACTGTACTGGCTTCATGATTGCCATGGGTGTAACTGCTCCAGTTCTGCCTACATTGACGATAATATCCTTAACTAGAGTAGGTGCTTCTTCGGCAGGGTATTTAAGAGCGACCGCCCAACGGGGAAATTTTTGAGTAAAACCTAGTTGTTGCTGTAGTTGATAATTGTTAAGTTTTACTACAACTCCATCAGTCATGTAGGGGAGATTATCTCTGGCTTTCTCCCAATACTGATAGTATTTCTCTACCTCTAGTAAAGATGGGCATAGTTGACGATGAGGATTAACTAAAAATCCCATTGTTTGCAGTAGTTCTAAAGATTCCCATTGAGATTGAAGGGCAGGAATTTTTCCCGATGTAGGTAGATGAAGAGTATAGGCAAAGAAATTTAATTTACGTCGAGCGACAACTCTAGAATCTAATTGGCGCAAAGTTCCCGCAGCAGCATTACGAGGATTGGCAAACAAGGATTCTCCTTGAATTTCTCTTTCTTGATTGATATGGGCAAAAACATCTAAAGGTAAAAAAGCTTCTCCTCTTACTTCCACAATATTGGGGGGATGATCTAAATTAAGTCGGAGAGGAATAGTGCGAATAGTACGGACATTTTGGGTAATATCTTCCCCTGTAATTCCATCGCCTCTGGTAACACCCCTCACTAAAACACCATTTTCGTAAGTTAGAGCCAAAGCTGAACCGTCAATTTTCAATTCACAGACATAACTAGAATCTGGGGGATCTAGAGCTTGTTTTTGCCATTTAGTTTCCCATTTAGCTAATTCTGCTAGGTTAAAAGCATTTTCTAAACTGTAAAGAGGAATATTGTGTTTAATCGAAGTAAATTGGGATGCTGGTCGATCTCCTACTCTTTGGGTAGGACTATCAGGGGTAATTAATTCGGGATACTGACTTTCTAAATCTTGTAGTTGACGATACAGTCGATCGTATACCGCATCCTCCATAATAGGATTGTCGAGAACATAGTAAGCGTATCCTGCTTTTTGTAGTTGCTGTTTCAGTTGTTGGACTCTTTGTTTTATTTCTAGTGTCGCTGCCATAGCTTTAAATAGGTAACAAGTCTAAGAGCTTTTTGAAGAGCAATAGCGATCGAGTAGTTCGATCGCTAGCTCAGTTCTATTAGGTTGTACTTGTATAGTGTAAGCTTCTGCTTCAAGTTCACGGCGATGGGAATGATAACGAAAAAAGAAAGGTTTAGTTATTTTAGGTGGAGGTATATCCAAACCTAAAGTTTGTAAATTTTGTTCTCCTGCACAACTTTGGGCAGCATGAACAGCTTCATGAACCAGGGTTGGTTGAGCCAAGCCTAAATCGAAAACAACAGGATTAATCCAAATAGTTTTAGAATCGTGTCTTAATAACCCGTAAGTTCCCTGTATTGGTGGTAACTCTAGACGAACTTCAAAACCATAATTTTCGAGAATTTGCCGTAATTGGTTAAATTCTGGCTCAGGAGAAACCAGGCTAGACGCTAACAGAAATGGGATGAGCATAAAATAGAGTGTCTTGAATCAACTTAAAAGGAATTCTCCTCAGCAAAGAGAGAACTAAGAAATACCCACAGATTGCATTGCCATTTCCATCAAGACAGAATGAGAACTCTGGATCTGACTATTTTCTTGCGGCTGTCTTTGAATATAGCTACCATCTGATTGCAATTCCCACGCTTGACGATTATCAGAGAGCATAACCCCTAAAATCTCCTGTAAATCTTTGGCAAGTTCTGAGTCTCTAATTGGTGCGACAGCTTCTACTCGGCGACTAAGATTACGTTTCATCCAATCTGCACTACCAATATATATTTCTTCCTCACCATTGTTGTGAAAATAGAAAATGCGCGAATGCTCTAAAAAACGACCGATAATACTAATTACACGAATATTCTCGCTTACCCCTTTCATGCCAGGACGCAAACAACAAATTCCCCTGACAATTAAATCAATTTGTACTCCTACCTTAGAAGCTTCATAGAGAGTCGCTATAATTTCTTTGTCTACTAATGAATTCATTTTGGCAATAATTCGTCCTGTACCACCATCTTTACAGTGTTCTATTTCTCGCCGAATCATCGCAACTATACGATCGCGTAAACTGACAGGAGCAACTAATAATTGGCGATAAGATTTTTGTCGAGAATAACCAGTTAAGAAATTAAATAGATCGGTTAAATCTGCTCCTACATCTTCTCGGCAGCTTAGCAGTCCTAAATCAGTGTAGAGTTTAGCAGTTTTAGGATTATAGTTTCCTGTGCCGATATGAACATAACGGCGAATTTTGTTTTCTTCTTGCCTAACAACTAGAGAGATTTTGGTATGGGTTTTTAACCCTACCAAACCATAGACAACATGAACTCCAGACCTTTCTAATTTTCTTGCCCAAATAATATTATTTTCTTCATCAAAACGGGCTTTTAATTCTACTAGTACTGATACTTGCTTGCCATTTTCTGCTGCTGTAATTAGAGCTTTGAGAATTGGTGAATCTCCAGAAGTACGGTAGAGAGTCATTTTGATTGCCAAAACATGGGGATCGTAAGCAGCTTGAGTCAGAAAACGTTGTACTGTACCACTAAAAGAATGGTAAGGATGATGAACTAATAGATCTCCGTCACGAATAATGCTAAAAAAGTCTTCTCCGTCTTCCAAATTATTCAAATTATTGGTGAGGTCAATATCTTGTAATCTTTGTAGTCTAGGAGGAATAACAGGAGACCAAGGACGGTCTTTTAATTCTGGCAGAGGTAATCCCATAAAAGACATTAAATCCCCTAAGCCTAGTAACCCATCAATGTCATAAATATCTTCTTCTGCTAAGGCTAACTCTCTTTTGAGCATAGAGCGCACATCATCAGGAGTACCTGCTTGAATTTCTAGTCTTACTGCTGAGCCACCAATGCGCCGTTTATACAATTCTTGTTCGATCGCCAGGAGTAGATCGTCAGCCTCGTCTTCTTCTACGGCTAAATCTGCATTCCGAGTCACCCTAAAAGCATAACACTCCATAATATTCATACCAGGAAAGAGGTACTCTAAATTGTGAGCGATCGCTTGCTCTAAGGGTACACCAGTCCACACTGCGACTTTTCCTTTTTGTCGCTGACGCAACTCTTTTGGGAGAGGGGCAAAACGCGGTAAGACTCTAGGTATTTTTACTCTGGCGAATAACTCTTCTTCTGTTTCTGGGTCTTTAACTACTACTGCTAAATTAAGGCTTAAATTAGAAATATAGGGAAAAGGATGAGAAGGATCGACAGCCAGGGGAGTAAGAACAGGAAATATATGTTCTTCAAAAAACCGATCTATATAATTTTTTTGTTCTTGATTAAGATCGACGTATTCTAGGAAATTAATACCATGGTTAATTAATTTGGTCTTTAAAACTTGTTCAAAATGTTGATGTTGTTCTTGAATCAAAGGAAGAAGTCGATCGTTAATATCCTTTAGTTGTTGTTCTGGGGTACGACCATCAGCAGTCAACTTAGTTACTCCTGCTTCTACCTGCTGCTTTAATCCTGCTACCCGCACCATAAAAAATTCATCTAAGTTGGCACTAAATATTGCCATAAATTTGAGACGTTCCAACAAGGGTGTCCGTTCATCTAGTGCTTCATGTAAAACTCTACGGTTAAACTCTAGCCAACTTAGTTCACGATTAAAGTAATATTTGGGGTCATTAAGATCGATTTCTTTAACACTAGCTTTAGTAGTAGTCATGGCTATTCTTCCCTTTTTCCTTGACTCAAAAGAAGTTTATAGCTATTATGCCAAAATTATCTTATGGTTAAAGATTAATTAAGATGGAAAAAGTCGCTAAAGCTAAAAGAATTAAAAAGCAAATTAATTGTAATCTAGAGACATGATAGACATTTTTTTCTAGTTTTTTGAGACGATGGGATATCCCATCAACTTCAAACTGTAGATTAGGATCGCCAGTGATTAAAAATCCTTTATGCCTATCCAGAGTTTTTTCTACCTCTTTGAGAGTTTCTCGTTCAATCTCTTTTTTGACGATGCCAAACTGATTATTAATTTTTTCTAGAGTTTGTGATTGTATTTCTACTTCTTTTTTTAACCGAGAGACTTCATCAATCTCTGCTTCCAATTGAATAATTTTGTAAAGATATTTTTCTACTAACTCTCGTCCTAGTTGAAAGTATCCCTTATTAACTTGTCGAATAGCATTAATTAATTCTTCGGCAGGAGCATTTTTGAGTAGATACCCTTTAGCTCCATTTTTTAATGATTGGTTTAAATGTTGGTCATTGTCATGAACTGTCAGGATTAAGACTCTGGTATTAACAAATCTATCTGTGATTATTTTGGTAGCAGTTAAACCATCCATAACGGGCATTTCTAGATCCATCAAAACTACATCGGGTTGTAGATGGGATATCTGCTCGATCGCTTCTTCTCCATTAAGAGCGAATCCAACTATATTTAAATCGGATTCTGTCTTAAGATAAGATTCTAGAATTGTATGGATAGTCTTTTGATCGTCAACAATAAGAATATCGATCATAGATTGCTTAGATAAATACTTGCTATAAAGGTCAGCTTTTTCCATACCATGTTAATTAAGTATCTAAGTAATTGCACGTAAATTTTGCATATTTTTTACAATTAGTAATACGAGTAAAATCACTTATTGATAATCGTGATTAATTTAGATAATTTTTTTTAACCCATAGGCAGCTAATCCCACTACTGCTCCTGCTGCTGCGATAGGAATTAAGCCAATACCTACAGCAATTTCTGCTACGGCTAAACCTATACCACCAACAGCAGTAGATACACTTGCACCTGCAAGTAAACCACTACCAGCAAATACTAATGCTTCTAAACGATCTTTATCTTTATTATTAGCCATTACTATAAAACTTAATCAATTAATTTGTCTACTGAGAATTGATAGCGGTTCTCATTTTAATAAGGTAGAGTCAAGAGCCTAGTTTTTTTTATGGTTGATTGGATCTACCCGCTCGATTTGAGCAACGCTATATATTTGATAAATTACCATGAAGAAAATAGTAGAAAAGCAAATTAAAAGTAGTTTCAAATAAAGTTTATCTAATCTTTAATCTTAAACTTAGGTAATAGGTGAGATAAACATGCATAAAAAAGCGATCGCCTACATACATTTATAGTAACTAAACTTTTCCTCTTGATTATCTCGATCGCGCTATTTGAATCTGCCAAATAGCGCATTTACTATTTTATTAAGTCAAAATCAACCAATTCTTCGGCTAATATAGTCTTTAGTTTGTTTTTTTGTAGGTTTAACCAAAATTTCTTGAGTTAAACCAAATTCTACTAACTCACCTAAATACATAAAAGCTGTCGTTAATGGCAAGTAAATTGGAGGTTAAGAATAGATGATTAAAAATGAAAAAGGTATTAGGTTATGCTCTATCCACTACACCAATTATCATAGTTGAGATCCCCTTCCTTTTCCCTCGATCGAGCGAGAGAAAGTTCTGCTGATTCTACCGGTTCTTCTATGTTTTGAGACGTTAATTGGGTTGTATTTTGGATTAAACCATTGGTTTTTGTCAAGATATCAGTCATAGAAATAATACCAAGTAATTTATCTTTGATTACTGGTGCGGTATGAATTTTAGCTCTAGTAAATAAATTGGCAATGTGTTCTACAGCTAGATCGGGATTGACAACAATACAAGGTTTAGTCATCACCTCATAGACATAAGTTTCTTGAGGATTTTTAGCGTTAGCGACTGCTTGTGAGATATCAGTTGCAGTGATAATGCCATAAGCATCTCGCTCTGAAGTGCGCTCGACAATCAAAGCCCTTACATGATGCTGCTTCATGAATTTAGCTGCTTCGGCAATAGTCATCAAGCTGTTGATGCTGACTATATTGGTGGTCATAATATCTGATGCTTTCATAACTATTTTTCCTCTGTGACTTGGTAAGGCTAGTACCTCTGCGTAGTTTTATAATCTACCCTCCTACCATTACTCGGACAGAAAAAATCCACTAAACTTATCAAGATAGAATGAGCAATAAAGACCTGTCTTTTTTTCTTTCTGCCTCCAAGATAGATAAATAAATTGAAGAACTTGTGAGGGGTGTAGGAATGTCTTAAAAGCTCAGAGCTTAAAGCTGAAAACCTTTTGACAAAAAACACACCACCTTAACTTGTCACAGTAAGTACGTACGGGAGAAAGGAAGCCAACGTGCTTTTAGCCGTTGGAGGAATTTCGACGAATGGCCATTAGCCATTAGCCATATGACTGATTAATCAAAAATTTGTCAGGATATGAGTTTAAAACATTCCTGCTTGAGTTTCCCATGCTTCTATAGAAACAGGAACTATGGGTTTAATTAATTCTGTAATTGCCTGAGCATAAGCCCCAATTTCACTTTGTGCGCCTGCACCACGACGTAAACTAATAAAGTGTAAAACAGCTTGCAAAGAAACAGTCCATACCCAAGAAGTATAAACAGAGGGAATTAGCACCCCTCTAGCTTGTTCTCTACCCACACCTAACTCTAATAATTGTTGATAAGCTTGATAACTGGCATGACATTGTTGGGAATAAATTTCTAGTGCTTTTAAGCTAGATTCTTCAGCTAACATTCCTTCTGTTGCCTGTTTGTTATTGGCTGATTGTTGACGAAAAGTTTTGGGGATATAAAATTCATTACTATTATCGATTGATACATAGCGAAAACTCTTTTCATTCCACCCTAATTGTTCATCATTATGATTACTTGCTATGACGTGTTTCCCAGTTGTGTTACGGTTAACCCGATTCCGATTAACCTCTTACAGTTTCCTGTAAGCTCAGACTATATCATAATCCTTCCCAAGGGGTTAGGATTCTCCGCGCTTCGAGTTCTCTTGAACCCTACTCTCTAACGAGATAGTCGTTGCACCTTCCGAACGGACATCTCGCGGACTTGAGGCTTCCTCAAGTCCCGTGTCCTCTGTTATCTCGGCTTGGCTCAGGATTACCATATCCCCATTCTTTTTTATGGATAGACTATAGGCTTCTTCTGAGTTCACGGAGTACTCATTTAGAATCTCTTCTAAACGGGGCATTAT
>JBFRWE010000398.1:0-8573 GCA_051439345.1 Xenococcaceae cyanobacterium | reverse complement strand
GTAATATATTTTTTAACCTAGTTAACTATTATATTAGTAGGATTGATGTTTTTGAAAATATTTAATCACAATAAAAAAAGCCCATGAGTTGGAAATCGACCTTGATACTTACCTCAACCCTATTTTTGACGATGTTAGTGGCTGGAGGTGGCAGTGCTTATATTGGTTATCAGATGGGCGAGGAAGCTTTGAAAGGGGTCACTCAACCCGACGTCAATTCAGGCCAAAGCCTCAAAAAAGATCGAGTTATAGGCAAATATAAAGGCTTAAAGCTGATTAGGGAAAGAGAAATTTTAGTTAATATCTATAATCTTACTCACAAAACTACAAAATTTAACAACACTTCACCAGAAAAAAAAACAGCAAAGTCAAAACAATTAATTAATTTTAAGCAGCCACAAGATAATACTCCTTTTGTGCCCATTAGAGATGAAGCAGAGGGAGTGAGCATGGAAATAGTTGAGGCTAAACAACAAGGAAATTCTCTTCTGCTCGATGTTACGATGAGGAACGAAGGTTCAAAAGCTGTTCGCTTTCTCTATAGCTTTGTAGATGTAAGAGACGATCGCGGTAGAGCTTTAAGTGCTATTTCTGAAGGCTTACCAGGAGAACTACCAGCAAATGGAAAGAAATTTCGTGGTACTTTGAGAATTCCTACAGTTTTGCTCAATAATGCCCAAAAAATATCTGTCACCTTAACCGATTACCCAGAACAAAAATTAGAACTAAAATTAAAAGATATTCCAGTGACCAGATAACAGATAAATAAGTAAGACACCCCACTCTAAAGACGCAAGGTTTCCCAACTACGTTTACCATGAATCCATCTCAACTCCCAACAGAAGCTATTGACTTTTTGCCAGTCTACAGCCAGTTTAACTGTACTTTTGCGCTCTCAATGTTTATTTATAGATGACTGGTAGAGATTTTTTGATTCCTCTTTTTTTAGTGTTTCTGTTGATTTTCATTAACGCTTTTTTCGTTACTGCCGAGTTTTCGATTGTCTCTGTTAGAAGATCGCGCATTAGCCAATTAGCTAAAGCAGGAGACATCCAAGCACAAACCGTTCAGTCTTTACAGAGAAGCCTCGATCGCCTACTATCTACCACTCAGTTAGGCATTACTCTTTCCAGTTTAGCGATTGGCTGGATTGGTGAGCAAACTATGGCAGCATTTATCGTGCATATTATCACTAAACTGCCTCTACCTGAGTTTATCACTAAAGCACTGGCCCATTCTTTTGCTATTCCGATTGCTTTTTTGATGCTGGCTTACTTACAGATAGTCTTAGGGGAACTTTGTCCTAAATCCGTAGCCTTACTCTACTCAGAACAACTAGCCAGGTTTTTTGGTCCTCCTAGTGTAGTTATCGCCCGCATATTTTTGCCCTTTATTTGGATTTTAAATCAATCAACTCGTTTTTTGTTGCGCCTGATCGGCATTGAATATACTGGTCAAGGTTGGCATAAACAAGTTACTTCCGAGGAATTACAGCTTATTATTGCCACAGAAAAAGAATCTACTGGTTTAGAAGCAGAAGAAAGAGAATTACTCAACAATGTTTTTGAATTTGGTGATGTTATGGCAGTAGAAGTTATGACTCCTAGAATTCGGATGAATTATTTACCTATTGAGGCAACTTTTCACGATTTACTCCAACAAGTAGCTACCCACCAACAGTCTCGATATCCAGTAATTAGTGATTCCCTAGATGATATTCAAGGAATCATTGATTACAAAGACTTAGCTTTACCTCTGGCGGAAGGAAAAATCAATCATCAAACGCCGATCGAGCCTTGGGTAAAATCAGTACGCTTTGTAACAGAATCAACTCCTCTCAATGAATTACTATTTTTGATGCAGCGATCGCAGCTACAAATGGTAGTTGTTGTCGATGATTTTGGTGGTACTTCTGGCTTAATTACTTTTCAAGACTTGATTGCAGAAATAATTGGGGAAGAACAAGAAGTGACTGAAACTAAAGAAGATTCCCTGCAAATGATAGATGAAAGTTCTTTTCTCGTGCCAGCACAAATGAATTTAGAAGAGGTCAACCAATTGTTGGCATTAGATTTACCTGTAGGAAAAGACTATTATACTTTGAGTGGATTTTTATTAGCTCAGTGGCAAAAAATCCCCAGTCAGGGAGAGACTTTACACTACCAAAATCTCGATTTTACTGTAACTGTAGTCAAGGATAACCGTCTCTATCAAGTTTTAATTCATCGTCATGAATCTTCCTCGCCTGAAAAGTTTTTGAATGGTTGCGATCGAGAACCAGAAAACAATGTCAATATAAACAATAATGTTCCTCCTTCTATCATAGAAGGCGATCGAGCTAGTTAGTAGTTCGTAGTTAGATTACTGTTCACAAGAATGTTATTCAAAATACTAATCTTATTTTTTGTCACCTTCTCTTTAAATCTGGCAATCATGGTTTCTGCTGAAGCAGCTACTTGTCGTCAGTTAGGGGAGCATTCGATTTGCATCCTCAGCATTAAACGTAGTGCCAAATATTATTGGGAGTATCGCGCAGCTATCAGCATTGATGGTCAGAAAAAGCCTGTAGAAATTTACAACTGTCGCGATCGTATCAAAATAAATTACCATAAGACTGTTGTACCGTTTGCTAATGAAGATGCGGGAGAACTTATTTGTAGTTTGTATGCCAAGTAATATAAGACTCAAAAATACATTAAAGTACATTAAATAATAGGGCAGTCCCCAATTTTTCATTTACTAAATCAATTTATCAAGACAGTCGGAGAGAGAGAACAATCATGGATTTAATACAACTCCAGAATTTACTGGATAATACTTCCTTCTGCATTTTATTTCTTACTATGCTGGTATATTGGGCAGGAGCAGCCTTTCCAAAAATACCCTACCTATCTGTATTCGGGACAACAGGAATGGTCATTGCCAATCTTTGTATCGCGGGTTTATTAGCTTCTCGTTGGCTAGAAGCTGGATACTTTCCTCTAAGTAACTTATATGAATCTCTGTTTTTCTTAACTTGGGGAATTACGACAATTCATTTAATTGCGGAAAGAATGAGTCGTAGTCGTTTAGTCGGAGTAGCTACTAGTCCTGTAGCTATGGGGATAACTGCATTTGCTGCCTTATCTTTACCTGCTGAGATGCAAACTTCTGCCCCCCTTGTACCTGCACTTAAATCTAATTGGTTGATGATGCACGTTAGTGTAATGATGATAAGTTACGCTACTTTAATGGTAGGTTCAGTTATCGCGATCGCCTTTTTGGTTGTTACTCGTGGTCAACAAGTAGAATTAAAAGGTAGTGCTGTTGGTACAGGTAGCTATCGCCATCAAATCAAAAAATTATCACTTCAAACCTCAGAAACTGATTCTATTTCTAAGTTAGCTACAGTTAATAATAGTGGTAGTACCGCAGTTTTAGATTTACCCAAAACAGAAACCTCCAAACCACCTTTATCTTTAGAACGTCTTACTCTTGCAGATACTCTGGATAATATTAGTTATCGAGTTATTGGTTTAGGTTTTCCTTTACTGACTATTGGTATTATTGCTGGTGGAGTATGGGCAAATGAAGCTTGGGGTTCTTATTGGAGTTGGGATCCTAAAGAAACTTGGGCATTTATTACTTGGCTAGTTTTTGCTGCTTATCTTCACGCCCGTATTACCCGTGGTTGGCAGGGAAGAAAACCTGCACTGCTAGCTGCTGCTGGATTTGTAGTAGTTTGGGTATGTTATTTAGGAGTTAATCTTTTAGGTAAAGGTTTGCATTCTTACGGCTGGTTTTTCTAGCTCAAATTTAAACAAAGCTATAAGCCTATGGTTTATAGCTTTTCAGCAATATTTTTCTTGAAAGTAAAAATTTTTAGTCGATCACAAGCACCTTCAGGAAACAAATCCAAAGTCAACAGTTCCAAGTCAAGAAAGTCAAAAGTTTTACCTTCTCCAAAAAGACTCTCTATAAATAGCTAAGGGTATGACCAGCCTTGACAATGAATTCCGTTGGTCATTTAAACTTTTACTTTTACTTTTTCCAAGGAGCTTTCAGGAATCCAGGTAGTCCAACCCTTGGTGTATTTACAGGTAATCTGGTTTCCAGTCCAAGGCTTCTGCCCATCACTGTTTTATCCAAGAGCGCGATCGCTCTTGACCTGAATCCTTACCAATAATGTCAAGGTTTCCACACTTCTTTTTGACAGATTTTACCTGAACAAATCTGAAAAGCTTTCTTCAAATAAGCTCTCCTTTCCATTCATTTCCTTAATTATTAATTACTATCGTTTTTCCTTTTTTATCCCCTCTATGCTCTTCAATATTCATCTCTAATTAGCTTTTTTTTACTCTCAGAGATTATCTTTTTTCTCCCTCATCTATCTGGCTATTTATTTATTTAAACTGTCCAAAAATAAACTAAATATTACCGCACTTATTATCTCCCAATTCTGATTTTTTCTGTACCATTTAAATAGTTAGCTAACTTATAGTCATTTACGCCAAAATTGGTCTTTTATCTGACAAATCCTGCCCAAAATCTCGATTGTTGGAGCAAGTTTAGCTTCCAATTTAGAAAGGTAAAAATGCTATCTACTTGTTGCTAATTTTTATTAGCAGTATTTCAATTGTCAACCTTTAAGCTCAATCCCAGGAGATTTTTCCATGGCTACTTCAAAATCTTTAAGTCCTAGCTTCTTAAGAGATGCATTTATATCTTATGCCAAATATAATACTCCCAAGCAACAGGAACTCCAACAGTATGCTTTACAATGGCTGCAATACCAGATTGAATCAGAACTTGATGATGGAAAGGTAATCCTAGAAGAGTTTACTGCTAAATGGCGTAAGGGGTGGCAGCCAGGATTAAATTCTCAAGAATCACCCATTGAATTCAAAAATTTACCTCCTTCTTATAACTCCTCAAATTCCATCCATTCCCATCAAGAGGACGCTCTGATTTTTATTCACCAAGCAATTCCGATTGATTTAAAAGATCGCTTTGCTAAACTTTGGAATATCAAGGAAAAATTACAGGTTAGTAATACCGATGGGGCAATTTTCAGGGTTAATGAACAGGAAATAGCTGTTTTACAAGAACAAGACCCTCAAGGAAATGGCATCGCTTGGTATCAAGTAGACAAAAACCACACTTATTATTTACTATCTGCTGAAGCCAAAGGCGATCTCTATTTAGTGGTTTTGAGTGAACCCATCAGTCCCCAAAATCAGGATACTTGGTTTGTAGCTCAAGCCGATATTGACATCTCCAAAGTTTAAAACCGATGTGACCGCGCAGCGATCTGCCGAAGGGCAGATCGCTCACGCAGAGAAAAACTAATCGCGAGCTCAAAGTTAATAAATCTAAACCGCGTGGAAACAGCAACTCGGGAGGAGGAAGTGGCAGAAACTCCCGCTTCTAAACTGCTTTCCTTAAATCAAAAAAGCCTCTTGGTGGATTTTAGGGTTCTAAACCAAAAGACAATCAAAAGAGGGTTTGGCCCCTTTTCCTCGTTATGAACGAATTCAAAAAAGCCAAGAGGAGAGAGGGATTGTCTTCAAGATTTTTGAAGACAATTCTAGACTATTGTTAGGTGGAGTAATGTCATACTGATACCAATTCTCAAAAGTCACTGGAGACTTGATTTCGAGCCAAAAATACTGCTTCAAAAACTTATAAGCTTTGCAAAGCAAAGCTTTTGGATATTTTAATTAATCAAAAATAATTTGGTTATCTATCTAGCTAGTTTTGAGAATTGGTATGAGGAGATGCTCGCGCCGTTCAACTTTCAAGTTAATTAACCAAAGTAGAGGTACCAACAATGCTTCAAGGAACTGTTAAATGGTTTAATGTCGATAAAGGTTTTGGTTTTATCAAGCCTAACAATGGTGGAAAGGATTTATTCGTCCATCAGTCTGAAACTCATGGTTTAACTCTCTCTGAAGATGAGCCTGTTGAATTTGAGATTGGTGAAGGAAAAAAAGGCCCCTGTGCAGTTAACGTCAAAAAGATTTGATTGACTGAGGGAGTATCTGTTCTTGGTGGCGAAAGATGGGACTAAACAAAGGAATCCATTTCCCTTGGTATCCCTTAGCAAGATATTAATTGAAGGCTCGAAATTTTCTCTGGTTTCGATACCTTCGACGTTGCCGATGTTTAGCGAATTCTTTCCGCTTACGTTTTTGAGCAGGAGTTTCAAAATGTCGATTTTTTTTGAAGTCAGTAAAGATATCAGCCTGGGACACTTTGCGCTTAAATCGACGCAGAGCTGACTCTATCTGTTCATTTTCACCAAGGGCAACTTGGGTCATTTGGTTCTCCTCTTACATTAATTAACTGAATTTAATTGAGACTCTGTATCTTTATCAGTTAAGCCTTCACGAGTTCTGCTTAAAAGGAAAGGATCAAGTTCAGTTTCTGCTTGACCGTCAACTTCATTAGACTAGAGTCTAGCCTTGAGCTGATTTTCCGCATTCTTTTCTATTTAGGACTCCCACGACTCGAATTCTTCAATGAGAGCGAGATTAATTACCGTACCCTCGCTTAACTTACACCAGTCTGTCCCCTTAGCCGCATAAATATCGACAATCTGACCCCGCACTCGGGTCAATTTAGCTGACTGCTCTCTGTAAGTAATGCTGCATTGACGTTTTTGAGTGAAAATTTCTTCTAGGTAAGCCTGTAAATCACAACTTACGGGACTATCATCTTTCATTGGTATCTCCTCATAGTTCAAAAAATCCAATTTAGAGACCAAAGCTCGAATAGATTCGAGTTCGACCGCCAATTCAGATGGTCAAAGAAGGCTTATTCCTATACCTGGTCACATAGAGTCGTCAGCCCTTTAACAGAGAGACCACACCAAATAGAGCGGCACTTTACTCTCAACTGGCACTGTCTGTTCTAAGCAGCTCGCTAAATTGTTACGACTCTGACTTCTGCTCCAGTCAACATTTTTGTCTCCCTCAGTCGCCAGATGAACTTCTTGAACAGAAGCATATTCTGCTGCTCAGGAATTCAGCTTGGCTTCTGTCACCTCATCGGATAGATTACTTGTATAGTTGGGCATAGATTTTCTCCGCAATAAAAGGGTGTAGAGATTGAGTTCGGAGAGAAGTCTATGGCATTAGTCCAATATCCGAAAGTGTTTCTCATGTACTCTGATCCTAACGAGTAAATCTATACCAATACGGTAAAGACACAACTCTTATTGATAGACTAAACCATGATTTCATAGATAATCAGTTGCTGCGCCAACAGCTCAGCTATCGGCTCGTACTGGTCTGACCAATCTTGACTCAACTGATTTAATAACGAATCCGCTTGGGATTTTGGGAATGACAAGCCCGTGAAAAAGCACAGCACATCACAAACATTGTCCAAGGAGCTCCCGCTCCAATAGTGTAGAAAGGCAATTATCAGGATGATTTCCCGACCATATTCACTTCGGCTATTGCGAAGACCTGGCACCTTGGGCAACTCTTGGGACGACTCCAGACCATAGAGAGTGTAGCATACATACTCTGCTTGACCTGTCCTAATTCTCCAAGCGTACTGTTCCCGCAAGGGCTGGCAATCTTCTGGCTTGACTGTTGGCGGATAGACCGCTTCTTTTCCTAGCGTGACGGATAACTCATCACAGTTAACTAGATTTTGGGATAGATATCAATCGCCTGTAATTCATCACTACCAATCTTTTTAGTCTTTTTTGTGACGGTTTGTGATGGACGTGACGGATAATATCAAAACCTTGCTGAAGAGTCTGATGACTATATTTATTGGTGTACTTGGGGCGAGAACGCTTATTCAGTCAACCTTATACAATACGATACTGTTTCGTAATTATAAAGCACTTATGAGCAAAACAAATAAAAAAACACCAGGAAGACCTCGCAGTGATAAATCTCATCAAGCTATATTGAAGGCTACTTTGGAATTATTAGGAGAAGTCGGTTTTGAATCCATGAGTATTGAAGCAATTTCGACTCGCGCAGGAGTAGGCAAAACTACTATTTATCGACGCTACAGCAGTAAAGAAGAATTAGTGGCTGATGCGATTGAAAGTATTAGACAAGATGTAGTGATTCCTAATACTGGAAATCTTGGAAACGACCTTGATGAGCTTATTGAAAATGCTGCACAGATTACCCTTAGCCCTTTGGGACGGCAAACTTTGGCTATGATTATTAGTAGTGCTGCCAGTAATTCTAGCTTTGCTCAAATCTATTGGACAAAATATCTACTACCCCGACGAGAAGCTTTTGCAGTAGTAATTGAACGAGCCAAAATTAGAAATGAAATTCAGGCTAATCTCGATCCTGGTTTAGTATTTGACTCCATGAGTGGAATTATGCTTTATGCTCTTATTTTTCCACCTAAAACTGAATCTTGGACAGATTATGTTCGACGTGCATTACATTTGTTATTCCAAGGAATATTAAGTCAGTCTTAACCAGACTTTCTAATATAGAAATATTGAATGAGAAACATTAATAATTAATTCCCTAATCGATCGCCTGTTTCGACATCAAACCAGTGTAATTGTTGTAAGGATAATGCTAATCGAATTGTATTCCCTCCCCAAT
>JBFRWE010000397.1:0-17128 GCA_051439345.1 Xenococcaceae cyanobacterium | reverse complement strand
TGGATTGCGTCTGACGAAAATTCGTACTTCTGGCAAAGGAACCCTTGTTAGCGTCCCCAATAATTCTCTGATTAAAGAAAATATAGAAAACTTTACTAATGCTGGCAAAGTAATGGCGATGGTGTATGTAACCTTTCCCCAAGGGATTAGCGTTGAAGAACAAGCCCTAATCCGTCAGGTCATCGTTGCTGCCTCTAAAGATATTTGGGGGATCGATCCTCGCAGTACTGCGGTTAATTTTAACAAGTTAAATTCCTCCAATAAAATGCGAGCGCAGGTGAGTTTTTTTATTCTCAGTTCTGGCAATGAACTATCAATGGAACTCCGTGGTCAAATACTCCAAATCGCTGGAAAAAAGATTGGTCAGAAGCTAAAAGAATTCGGTATTAACTATGAAGTAGAACAACCAACAGATTCTATTAATTTGCCAATGTCCATTTAAGTAGGTGGGTGTAATTAATTATAAAATGAGGGAAGGCAGAAGGGCTTTGAGGGGTATGATTTTAAGATTTGACGGTTGAGACGGGCAGAGGAAGCGGAGGAAGCAGAGGAAGCAGAGGGGGAAAAGCCCATTCTTTCGTTCTAACTAGAGTTAAGATTTTCAACTTTATTAAAAACATACACTTGAAAGACTCCTAACACCCCTTTTTTAAGATTATTCGATCGCGTCCTAATTCTTTAGCCCGATAAAGGGCAAGATCGGCAGCTTCAATTAATGTCTGAGGAGAAGAGTTATGACAAGGAATATAGCCAGCAACTCCCATCGAAATAGTCAGGTAAACTTCTAAGGGAGAATTACTATGGGGAATTTGTAATGCTTTTATTTCTGAGTTGATTTTCTCTGCTACTTTCTTAGCTCCTTCAGGATTAGTATTGGGTAAGATAACAGCTAGTTCTTCTCCTCCATAACGAGCAGCTAAATCTGCTGGACGTTTAACTGCTTTATTAATAGCTTGAGCTATAGCTCGCAAACAGCGATCGCCTGCTTGATGACCGTAAGTATCATTGTAAAGCTTAAAATAGTCAATATCGCACAAAATTAAGGATAAAGGAGCTTTTTCTCGCGCTAGTCTTCGCCATTCCTTGGCAAGATATCGATCGAATTTACGGCGATTGGCAATTCCCGTTAAACTATCAATAACAGCTAGCTTTTCTATTTGTTGATAGAGTTCAGATTTTTGGATAGCAATTCCTAACTGAATAGAAATTCTTGTTAGTAATTTAGTTTCTTGGATATACCAAAAGCGAGACTGAGAAAATTGCTCCGCTACTATCAAACCCCATAATTTTTTTTCGACAATAATTGGGACTAACAGTTGAGAACAAAAGGTTATTCTCCTTGCTGATTGGGAAAAATCATTGCTAGTTGGTTTTAACTCTTGTTCTTTTTCTACAGAAACAATTTCCCCTTTTGCTAATTGTGCTGAGTAAGTTTGCCAATTTGGATTGATTTCTTCTAGTTCAAAAGGTAGAGTCCTGTTAGATCTCTTTTGCGGATTAATTGCTGTTGCTAAAACTTGTACTTGTTCAAAAGACTGAAATTTGACAATACCTACTCTTTCTACTTGCAAAAACTGATTAATTTCCTTAGTTGCTGTTTTGGTAATTACTTCTAAAGACAAAGATTCATGAATACTTTGAATAATTCGAGCTTCTAGGCGATCGAGTTCTGCTTGCTGAGAGATAAGAATTTCTGCTTGTTTACGTTCGCTAATATCAATACAAGAGCTAATAAAGCCAGCAAATTTACCACCCCCATTAAACCTAGGGACAGTTGTACTTAATAACCAACGATACTTACCATCGGCATGAAGCATGCGGTACTCTGTTTGTGTTTGAATATAATTTTGACGGGCTAAATTATAGTTATTCAAACATTTCAATCTTTCTTCTGGATGAATATTAGCCAGCCAACCATTAATTAATGCTTGTTCGAGAGTATAACCAGTAAAATCCAACCAAGACTGATTAAAAAATGTAGCTTGACCATTAGCATCACTTATCCAAATTAAAACTGGGGCAGTATTTGCCATTGTTCTAAATCTTGCTTCACTTTCATGAAGAGAAGCAATCAGACGAACTTTATCGATTTCTGCCTGTTTGCGCTCGCTAATATCCCGTCCAACAGCCTGATATTCAATAATTTTGTCTCCCTGGAAAATAGCTCGAATACTCCATTGTTGCCAATGAGTTTCTCGATCGACAGCAATCACTCTAAATTCAAGGTTAATGTTATTGTGTTTTTGATTGAGACTAGCTAGGTGAGACTCAAAGATAGGAAGATCTTGGGGATTAATGGCTAGTTTTAAATTTTGACCAATTAAATCTTCTTCTGATAAGCCAAAATAACGGCAATAAACTTGATTGACGAAAGTTAAAATTCCCTTGGGCAAAAAGCGACAAATTAATTCTGTTTGATCTTCAACTACACCACGATAACGAGCTTCACTTTGACGTAACTTTTCAGCATTTTGTTGTCGTTCAATAGCATAGTGAACCGATTTAGCTAATAAATCAGCAGAAATAGAACCTTTCACCAAATAATCTTGCGCCCCTTCTCTTAAGGCAGCTAAAGCATTCGCTTCATCGTGAGTTCCTGTTAAAACAATGATGGGAATTTTTGCTGCTGTTTGTTGTATTTCTCTAAGAGAATCTAGACCCCAACTATCTGGTAAAGATAAGTCTAGTAAAACTACATCAAAATTACTATTACTAAGATAAACGAGACCTTCACTTAGAAATTCAGCTGTTATTAGTTCAAATTTATCAGTTTTAATTTTGTTAAAAAATTTGTTTACTAGTAAGATATCAGCAGGATTATCTTCAATCAGCAAAACCTTAATAGTTTTAGTTTGACAGATAGTCTGTATAGCAAAAGATACTTTGTTATTGTTTGGCAATGCCACTGCAAAAAACCTCAATAAATCAAGAAAAGATTAAATTGAAAAAGTTAATAAAACAAGAGTTTTAATTGTTAAGAAAAAATATCTTATTAGGTAGAATTAGGTAGAATCTTTGCTATCTATATTTAGATACCTTTGATAACCGAAAAATTACTAGCAAACCAAAAAACTTAACACCAAGTTAACAAATCAGTTACTTGGCAAGGCAATTATAAAATAAAGATTAAATTATCAATTATTATTTTTTCTCTTCCTTGTGCATCAAGAATTTAAATTACCCAATAAATACTTAATTCTCTTCCTTTTTCAATCAATAGCTAATAACTTACAAAGGCAATTGAACAAACCCAAGCCAGAAATCTTCAATCATGCTTACAGTTTGTTTGAATTCTTGTAAATTATTAGGCTTAGTCAAATAACAATTAGCGTCCATCTGATAGCAATTAATTACATCTTCTTGACAATGGGAAGTAGTTAAAACAATTACGGGAATTTTACTTAGTTGAGAATCAGCTTTAATTTCTGCTAAAACACACAAACCATCTTTTTTGGGTAGATGCAGATCGAGTAAAATCATATCGGGTCTAGGAGCAGACTTATACTCTCCCTGCTGATAAAGAAAATCGAGTGCTTCTATTCCGTCTTCAACTTGTTCGAGATGATGGGGAATCGTAGCGCGATCGAAAACTTTTTTAATTAACTTCGCATCACTAGGAGAGTCTTCTACTAAGAGAATTTCAATTGGTCTTAAGGTTACACTATTCATCTTGATGACTATTAATTATGAATAGGCAAAGAAAAATAAAAAGCTGTTCCTACCTCTGGCATAGATTTAATCCAAATCTTTCCTTTATGACGCTCTACGATCTTTTTGCAGATAGCTAAACCGATACCAGTACCTGGATAAGCTCGGCGGGTGTGCAAACGTTGGAAAATGATGAAAATACGCTCTGAGTGTTTGGGATCGATCCCGATACCATTGTCCTGAATACAGAAAATAAATTTTTGCTCTTTAGTTGTGGCAGAAATATGAATTTTTGGCGACTTTTTACTACGAAATTTTAAGCTGTTAGCAATCAAATTTTGCCACAGTTGAATAAGCTGAGATTTATCGGCAAAGACTTGAGGTAAATTATTCCACGTAACAACTGCATCATTTTCTTCGATCGCAATTTTTAAATTAGCAAGTACTTCTTGCAATAATTCTTCACAAGAAATTAAGCTAAAATTTTGTGGTTGACGACCAACGCGAGAAAAAACTAATAAATCTTGAATTAGTTTTTTCATCCGTTGCGCTCCACCCACGACAAAGTCGATATATTCGTGAGCTTCTGCATCTAATTGCTCTCGATATTCTTCTTCTAGGAGTTCTGTATAACTACTAATTGCTCTCAGCGGTTCTTGTAAGTCATGGGAAACGATATGAGTAAACTGTTGCAGTTCTTGATTAGAGCTTTCTAATTGTTGGGTACGTAAAATCAATTGTTGTTGTTGCCGACACCTTTCGATCGCATTAATAAATATCTCTCCTGCTAGTCTCAATAGTTGAATATCTCCTTTAGTCCACTTTCTTTCTTCAAGAATAGAATCAAACCCTAACAATCCTACTAACAAACCACCGTAAAACATCGGTAACATTAAAAGTGATTTAATATTTTGCTGTTGTAAGTAATTTTGGTCTTTACTAGCGTCTAAAGGTAAATTATCGATATTGGACAGATTAATTATTTGTTTATATTCAATCTTCTCCATTATCCAGGGTAGATTTTGCTCTAACTCAAATTTGTTATTGGGAAAAAAAACTAATTTAGATTCCAGATTAGACCATTGATAAGTATGATCTATTACAGGATCGGGCTGAGAAAACAGGAAAATATAGACTCTATCTACTCCAGTAAACTCACTAATAGTTTGCAATCCTTCTTGAATACTGTTATTAATTTTTTCGGCTGAAAGGTTAATAAATTGATTAGAAAGACGACTAATTAACTGTTCTAAACGGAGTTGATGTTGTAAAGTTGCTTCTACGTGCTTACGCTCATTAATTTCTTGAGTTAGTTTTTGATTGAGATCGTTTAGTTCTAATGTACGTTCTTTAACTCTGGTTTCTAATTGGCTGTAGAGATTGTGGGTAAATCGATCGATTCTTTTGAGTTGCTCGATTTGTCGATCTAAGTTTTTATTAACAGTCACTAGATGTTGAAAACCGATCGGTGATAAAGATGGAGAAAGATGGGGAAGTATTTTGTTTGCCATAATGATAAAAATAATGACGGCAATAATCTTAATTACCCCTGTTAACCAATAGATTGGCTGCCAAATTGACCAAATCTCTAGAATATAAATCGTTCCGCAGCCAATCATAAAAGCACTTAACAATCCAAATTTTGGGAAAAAAATTCGCTCTTTTTGCTTACGTACCCAATAAATCATCATCACAGAAAGGGAATAGAAAGCAAGAGCGATCGCTAAATCCCCAATTATGTGTAGCCAGACCAGGGCTGTTTGCCAAGCATAACTATCACCTGCGGACAAAAATAAATTAGCAGTCAGGATGTTAAGAGAAAGCTCAGGTATCATAATTCTGTGAGGACAATAGCCAAATTAGTTTTATATCTTTAAAGTGAATAGGTAGGTGGAATTAAACGATAAACTTAAGGGAATGAACACGATAGACTATCTCCGTATCAGTTTGCTCGATCGATGTAATTTTCAGTGTCAGTACTGTATGCCAGAAGGCACAGAACTAAATTACATTTTGCGTCAAGACTTACTGACAAAGGCAGAAATAATAACTTTACTTAAGGAAGTGTTTATTCCTCTAGGATTTTGTAAATTCCGCCTAACTGGAGGAGAACCATTATTGCGTCCAGATGTAGTAGATATTGTCAGTCAGATTGCTTCTTTGCCACAAACCAAAGATTTAGCCTTAACTACTAATGCTTTTTTATTAGCAGATATGGCACAAGAACTTTATGATGCTGGGTTGCGCCGAATTAATATTAGTCTTGATTCTTTAAATCCTCAGACTTTTGATAATATTATTGGCAATCGTGGGCGTACTCGTTGGCATCAAACCTGGGAGGGGATCTTAGCTGCTCATCGCCTAGGTTTTGACCCATTAAAGTTAAATGTGGTAATTATTCCTGGTTTAAATGATTCAGAAGTATTAGATTTAGCAGCTTTAACCCTTGAGCGTAATTGGCACGTAAGGTTTATAGAATTTATGCCCATTGGTAATGCTATCCTGTTTGGCGATCTCGCGAAGCGAGGCAGCGAAGCCGATCTCGCTTGGATTCCTTCGGCTGAGTTACGGGAGCGCATTGCTAAGGGTTGGGGTTTAGTCGAGTCTAGCATTAAGGGCAATGGTCCTGCCGATGTCTTTAAAATTCCTGGTGCTAAAGGAACACTCGGTTTTATCTCTCAGATGTCTGAATGCTTTTGCGATCGCTGTAATCGGATGCGTTTATCTGCTGATGGTTGGTTACGTCCTTGTTTACTCAATGAAACAGGTCAAATCGATCTTAAGACTGCTTTACGTAGTGGTAGCGATCCCCAAGAGCTTCAAGCCAGAGTAGCAGAAATACTATTACTCAAACCAGAAATTAACTATAAGCAAAGGGACTCTGGTACTACAGCAGGTAGCTATACTCGCACCATGTCCCAAATTGGTGGATAAATTAGTTTGGAGTTCGGAGTTCGGAGTTCGGAATTAATAACTGAAAACTGAATTTATGCCATACGAGAGTAGTACTCAATTACTAATAGTTCGTTGATTTGCAAAGCAACCCATTCTCTTTCAACGATGCCGTTAACTTTGCCCATCATGGTGTTTTTGTCAAATTCCAAGTGAGTAGGCAGATTGGCTAAACCAGGATACTCCATATTAGTTTCTACCAGACGGCGGGAGCGATCGCGGTCTCTAACTTTGATTACATCTCCAGGACGACATTGGTAGCTAGCAATATCTACCACGCGATCGTTAACTGTAATGTGACCATGGTTAACCAGCTGACGCGCTCCAGGAATAGTTCCTGCCATACCCAAACGAAAAACAGTGTTATCCAAGCGCATCTCTAAAAATTGTAAGAGAGCTTCTCCTGTTGAACCACCAGTTCGACGGGCTTTTCTGACATAGCGAATAAGTTGCTTTTCGGTCACGCCATAATTAAAACGGAGTTTTTGTTTTTCTTCTAAGCGAATAGCATACTCAGAGCGTTTACGCCTATTTTGTCCATGTTGACCTGGTGGATAAGCTTTACGCGCATTTTTTCTAGTTAATCCAGGTAATTCTCCCAGACGGCGTGTGATCCGCAAACGCGGACCTCTATATCGAGACATATAATATTCTCCTTATCTATAAAAATAGCCCCAAATACAAGATCATATCACTTTATCAACTAAGTTGAAAGATATTATTTGGTAATTTGGGTAACAACATTACAAAACATTGAGTAGTTAGAAAATCTTCAACTTAACGATTCGCGATCGCTTTACACTTGTTAGAAGCTATTAGCTTTTAGCTATCTGTTAAATGGCCAGACCAATTTATCTATAAACAGAATTTTATTAAAAATCATGTTTCCTATCAATCGCCCTCGCCGTCTCCGCAGCACATCTCAATTGCGCCGTATGGTGCAAGAAACTGTAATTACTGCAAGCGATCTAATCTATCCTTTATTTGCTGTCCCAGGAGAAGGAATTGCTAAAGAAGTAGTTTCTATGCCAGGAGTATATCAACTCTCTGTTGATAAAATTGTTGCCGAAGCAAAAGAAGTTTACGCTCTGGGTATTCCTGCCATTATTCTTTTTGGTATTCCAGATACTAAAGATGCAGATGCTACAGGTGCTTGGCACGATTGTGGTATTGTCCAAAAGGCAGCAACCGCAGTCAAAGAAGCCGTACCAGAATTAGTTGTTATTGCCGATACTTGTTTATGTGAATATACCACTCATGGTCATTGTGGCTATTTAGAAGTAGGAGATTTAACAGGAAGAGTATTAAACGATCCTACTCTGGAATTATTAAAGAAAACTGCCGTTTCCCAAGCTAAAGCAGGGGCAGATATCATCGCGCCTTCAGGTATGATGGATGGTTTTGTCCAAGCAATTAGACAAGGCTTAGACGAAGCTGGATTTGAAAATATACCCATTTTGTCCTATGCTGCTAAGTACGCTTCAGCTTATTATGGGCCTTTCCGCGATGCTGCCGAATCTGCACCCCAGTATGGCGATCGACGTACCTATCAGATGGACCCTGCTAATGGTAGAGAAGCACTTAAAGAAGTAGAGCTAGATATTGCTGAAGGGGCAGATATGTTAATGGTCAAACCAGCCCTATCCTATATGGATATTATTTGGCGAGTCAAAGAAATTACTAATCTACCTGTAGCTGCTTACAATGTTTCTGGTGAATATTCCATGATTAAAGCAGCAGCCTTAAATGGTTGGATCGATGAGAAAAAAGTCACTCTAGAAACTTTAACTAGTTTTAAGCGTGCTGGTGCAGATTTAATTCTTACTTATCATGCAAAAGATGCTGTTCGTTGGTTGAATGAATAGTTTTTAGATTATCAGTTGGGGAAAAATCTACAATCATGGTAATTTTTTCCCTATTTTCTTGATAAAACAATATTTGCTAATGTTCAAAAGGGAAAAAAGATGGGAAAAACAGTCGATTTTCTCTTAAACTATCGCTTTGAAGACTATTGGACAGAACCATTGACTGCGATTAGAGCGAGATTAGGGATTAGTCAAGAGTAAAGATAGAAAAGCAATTTTGATTTCGATCGCTCCAACTTTGAATTCGACTGCTATAGAACAGGGAGCAAAAAAGAAGGATTTAATCCATGAGTAATATTAAAATTGATATTGCGACCAAACAAAATTTTGTAAGGTTCCCCCCATGAGCAACTTTCGTAAGAACTGTTGAACCCGAAGGGCGGAGTAACGATGAGTGAATTTATCCTTTCACTGCACCTGCGGTTAATCCTTGAACTATGCGACGTTGAAAAACTAAAACTAAAATTACTAGAGGGAAAGTTCCTAAAATTGTAGCAGCAGCGATCGAACCATAAGGAATATCCCAAAGTGTTGCCCCCCCTAGTTGTGCTGTAGCCACAGGGATAGTTTTCATAGTATCTCTAGTGATGAAAGTCAGAGCAAAAATATACTCATTCCAAGCAAAAATAAAAGTCAAAATACCCGTTGTTACCAAAGCTGGCAAAGTCATCGGCAACAAAATTTTAAGTAACATGGGAATTATTTTGTAACCATCAATTTTGGCTGCATCTTCTAAATCTTTAGGTAGTTGCTGAAAAAAACTCCGCATTACTAAAATAGTGAGAGGAAGATTAATAGCAGTATAAGGAATAATTAGGGCCAGATAATTGTTGCCCAAACCAATAGCTTTAACTATTTCTAATAATCCTAAAAATAACAAAACATAAGGGAATAAAGTTACTATTAAAATTCCAGCTAAAATAATATTTTCTCCAGGCAACTTTAATCTAGTTAGAGCATAAGCTGCTGGAGAACCAAGAGTCAAGCACAAAATAGTAGAAATAATAGCAACTAAGGCACTATTAAAGATATAAAGAAGAAAAGGACGACGTTCAAATAATTCTACATAGTGACTGAAGGTAAAACGCGTAGGAAAATAGATTGTGGGGATAGCAGAAATATCCTCATTCAATTTGACTGAAGTCAGCACTTGCCAAATAATAGGTGCGAGAAAAAAAACAACTATTAATACTAAGCTAATCCAAAGAATAATTTGTTTAAAATTTGGCTCTAATTTGAGTTTTTTGCGATCGCCTAATGTCGCCATAATTAATACCCATTAATTTTGTAGGTACTAAAGACCATTAGTCCCTACATTTAACTAACTTTCAATTTATTTAAAAACAAAGATACAACAGCTACTGCTGTTATTAATAACAAAAAGGTAACGACTATCAAAGCTGCGCCATAACCAAAATCTAAATAACGCATCACCGTTGAATAAATATAAATAGAAACTGTTTCCGTAGTTCCTGCTGGTCCTCCACCAGTCATAACTTGTATTAAATCAAAAACACCAAATGCTTGGGCGAATCGAAATAATAGAGCAATCAAAATCTGGGGCATTAATAAAGGTAAAGTAATCTTAGAGAAACTTTGCCAAACATTAGCTCCATCCATAGCATGGGCTTCATATAAATCTTGAGGAATAGATTGTAAGCCAGCTAATAAAATAATACTAATAAAGGGGGTAGTTTTCCAGACATCAGCAATAATTAAAGCTGTCATTGCTAAAGTAGGAGAACCAAGCCAATTAATTCCTACGTCAATTAGTCCTAAACGCTGCAAAATATCATTAACAACACCATATTGATCGTTAAAAATCCATGCCCAAGCTAATCCCATAACTGCGGTGGGTAATGCCCAAGGAATAATCGCGATCGTTCTGACAATTCCTCTACCACGAAAAGATTGATTTAAAACTAAAGCAATACCCAAACCCAGAATTAATTCAAGAATAACACCAATAACAGTAAAAATAGCCGTATTCCCCATACTCTGCCAAAAACGCCCATCTCCTAGCATACGAGAGTAATTCGTTAAGCCTGAAAACTCTGGTTGCAATTGATTACCTAAATTCTCAGTCAATAAACTCAACCAAAAAGCACGAGCGATAGGATAAATAAATACTAAACATAAAACCAGCAAAGCAGGAATCAATAGTAACCAACCAGTCAATCTTTCCTTTGAATTTATACTATTTCTATTCATAAAATAAATTGAAATTTATTACCTATTACTTATTACCTATTGACTATTACTTCTCAATAATCTTCTTGTTTCTTCTGCTGCTGCGTTCATAGCTGTTTCTGAAGTCATTTTTTTAGTTAAAGCTGCACTTAAATAACGCTGCAAAATATCGGAAACCTGGGAATATTGGGAAATAGGAGGTCGTAATGCTGAGTTTTGTACGACGGATAATAATTTAGGATAGTGACTGTATTTAGCAACGATTTTGGGGTCATTAAACAGAGATGTACGACTAGGTACATACCCATTAGCCAAAACATATTCTCGTTGTGCATTCTCGCTGCTGAAAAACTTAATCACTTGCCAAGCTGCATCTGGATGTTTACTGCTTTTAGCAATACCAAGTCCCCATCCTCCCTGACAAGCACCACTACTTTCACCTGGCGCATGAACCATTGGTTTGATGCTATATTTACCTGCAATGGGAGAATTCAAAGCTGAAGTATATATATAAGGCCAATTTCGCAGAAAAACTGCTTTGCCATTTTCAAATAAAAGACGAGTTTCGTCTTCTGCGTAAGTAGTAACTCCAGGAGGAGCAATTTTTTGCTCGATAGTAGTACGCAAAAACTCCACTGCTTGGATTGCCTCTGGTTTATCTAAACCAACTTCCAGGGTTTGTGGATCTACCCAAAAAGCACCATGACCTTGGAGTATTTCCACGAACATAGCAGCTAACCCTTCATACTGCTTACCTTGCCATACATAGCCCCATTCAGCTAATCCTTGTTGTTGTAAATCCTGAGAAATTTGCATTAATTCACTAAAAGTTTGGGGTGGTTTGTATCCTGCTTGGGTTAATAAGTCCTGGCGATAGTAAAGCATACCAGCGTCAGAACGAAAAGGAATGCGATATAGTTTGTCTTGATACATTCCTCCCTGGATATCTCCAGTTAAAAATTGGTCGATTTCTTGGTTGGATAAACGATCTGATACATCTAATAACCATCCTGCTGCTGCAAATTTAGAAGTCCAGACTATATCCATATAAACTAAATCATAAGGAGAATTACCCAGTAAAAATGAAGCAGTGTACAAATCTTCTACTTGGTTACTATCGCTGGGAGCTTCAACAACTTCTAAATTGATATCTGGATGTTGCTGGTTGAATTTTTCTACTAAGGGTTGCCATTGTTGAGCTTCATCTGCCCTCATTAGGGTTTTAATTTCCACTGGCTGCTGAGAAGATGCTGGCAAAATTAAAAATGGCAGGATCGACAAAAAAATCCCTAAAAAAAGGATAAAAAGAGATATTTTGGCTTTCTTTGGTATATATCTGGTTATGTTAATCAAAAAATTAGCAATAATCATTACCGAATACTACATAGAGGAATTGAGGAATTAAAGAAATCATAATTGACTTGAACAAAGCTTACTTAGTTACAACAAATTCTTAGGATGAAAACTACGCAAACAACTAATCAACAAAAGTTAGCCTAAGTATAAATAACCATGCTTAATTAACCTTCAAAATCAACTTCAGTATTTACACGAATGTGCCAAAAGACTAGAAATAGTAGTATTTTAACGAGGTAAAAATTGTTTAACTATTCCTACCTACAATATTCTTAACTTTTATTTAATTTATTTCCTCTTGCTCCATTAACCCTACTTTGATAAGAAAAAGTAGGGTTTTTTGTTTTTTTTAATAATTATTGTCTTTGATTTTGACAATTTTTCAACTAGAATCAAAAAGCATTTTTTTCTCTGGGCGATCGACAATTTCGCCCAAAAATGGGCTATACTGTACCATTGACCAGATTCAGCTAGAGTTGAGGAGAAAGCCATTCCCGAACAGCTAAACCTGACAGTTAGTTTAAGAGGCACTCGTGAAGTCAGGAAAAATTATCAAATATTTCGCCTTACCGGATTACTAGATGCCTTTTCTGAACCTACTTTCCGTAAAGTACTTGGAAACTTTATCGATGATGGACCCAAAAACATAATCTTAGTTCTCTCTCAAATTGACTTTATTGATAGTTCTGGTTTGGGAGCTTTAGTACAGCTTGTTAAAAAAGCACAAACTGCTGGCGGTAGCTTGCAGATAGTCACTAATGCTCGCGTAACTCAGACAGTCAAACTAGTTCGTTTAGAGAAATTCCTTTCTCTCCAGCCTTCTGTAGAAGTTGCGCTGGAAAATATTAAACAATAGCGTCATAGACGTGAACTTGCCCCCAAAAAAAACCAAGCAAATCGATAAAAAATCGATTTTTTCGGCTCAAAATTTCCCTAGAGTTAGATTTCAAGCTAACTCGGATAATTTTGATGCAAACTTTTTCATAGAACAATTATCACCAATTGCCCTGGCCTATTTGGGAGATGTAGTATACGAACTTTATGCTCGTACTCGATATTTGCTGCCTCCCAAAAAAATAGCTAATTATCATAATCAAGTTGTAGAGAAAGTAAGAGCGGAAACTCAAGCCAATGACTTACAAATTCTTCAGCCTTATCTAACTTCTTCAGAAAAAGAAATGTTGCGTCGTGGGCGAAATGCTGCTGCAGGAAAACCTCGACGCTTATCATTACAAATCTATCAACAGGCTACTAGTTTAGAGACCTTAATTGGTTATCTTTATTTAACCGATCCTCATCGGTTAAATGATTTATTGGAAAAATTAGATTTGTAATCCTAAGTAATAATTAGTAGTCTGTTATTTTATTTATTATTCATTATGACAATCAAGAAGCTGAAAACTAAGGTTTAAGCTTGTTTATTATGAAAAATTCTCAGCCGTCTTTTAGAAATAAAAAAGGGCGAAAAAATTACTCACCTCCGAAGCAAAAAATAACTAAAAAGCCTCTGACTGCTGATTCCTTATCTAAGCAGCTACCAGTTGTTTCCCCAGATCAGACAAAAGAAAATGAAGACTTAATTTATGGTCGTCATTCTGTAATTGAAGCTCTCAAAGGCGATCGCCAAATAAATCGTCTTTGGATTACAAACAAGTTACGCTATACTCCCCAGTTCTATTCTTTGCTGCAAACAGCGAAAAAAAATGGCACAGTTATTGACGAAGTAGGAACTCATCGCCTCGATTTACTTACCTCAGGGGGAAATCATCAAGGTATTGCAGCCCAAACTGCTCCCTATTCTTATTGGGAATTGCCTACTTTGATCGAACAAGCCAAAACAAAAACTAAATCACCAGTAATTGTGATTGCTGATGGGATCGAAGATCCTCATAATTTAGGCGCAATTATTCGTACAGCAGAGGCGTTGGGGATGCAAGGTTTAGTTATTCCCCAAAGACGAGCATCTGGGGTTACATCTACAGTAATGAAGGTAGCTGCGGGAGCGTTAGAGCATTTGCCCATCGCCAGAGTGGTTAATCTCGCCCAAGCTATAGAAGAATTAAAAAAAGCAGAATTTTGGATTTATGGCACGACGGCTGCTAGTAGTAAACTATTACACACAATTGATTTTAAAGGTGCGATAGGATTGGTTGTAGGTTCAGAAGGCAAAGGCATAGGTTTGTTAACTCAACGATGTTGCGACGAACTAGTCTCAATTCCACTTTTAGGAAAAACCCCTAGTCTTAACGCCTCTGTTGCTACTGCGATCGCTCTATACGAAATTAGTCGTCAAAGGCAATCACAGCTACTGAAGCCTATGCAAGATAGCTAAAAAAGCATTCCCTTAATTAAATTAGAGTTTTTATCTTATATAAAGATAATCTTTTTTTTAAAATGTAAAGAAAAATAACAAGAAGTCAAAAAACTACTTTAATCAAAATCCAGGTTGAATTTAGGAGCAAAGGAATTAATCATGAAAAAAGTTTTAACTGAAATAGCTGATTATATCGGATTAGCATACTGGACTGAAATTACTACAGATAATCCTTCCTGTACTTATTATTTTGGTCCATTTTTAAATAAGCAAGAAGCTATCTCTGCACAAAATGGCTACATAGAGGATTTAAACAATGAAGAAGCCCAAGGGATCAAAGTTGCGATCAAACGTTGTAAGCCTAAACAACTAACTATCTTTGATGATGGTAACGATAGCTTGACATTTAAACCAGTTCCTATTTTGGGGACTCAATATTGATTAAATCTAGAAAATCACCAAAGCTAAAAGCTAATAACTATTAGTTTTTAGCTAGTTTATTTCAGGCAAAATACCGTTTAACCATCGATTTATATCTTCTAAGACTTGAGTAGGAATTTCCCAAGGAAACAAGTGTGCTGTCTCTGGATAACATTTCCATTGGCAATTCTTTAGAGTTTGAGCCGTTTCTTGACTAGAGGCTGCCGTAATGTGACGATCTTCTGCGCCAGCTAAAACGAGAACAGGTAAATTTAAATCCTTAATGTCTTCTAGGCGGTTGTACTTTTGGGATATCGCCTGGGCTAGTGCCTGTTCCGCAGCTTTAGATGTTTTAAAATAGGCAGGGACACCTTCTTTAGCTAGATATCTGTAAGCAGTTGGCGTTTGTTGACAGAGTAGATAACGGAATAGCGATCGCTTACCAAACGTATCTATATTCCACTGCCATCCTGGTTTCAAGTAATTAATGCTCCCCGCGATCCCAGTATATAATAAATCGTGCCATTGTACGGGCGGATGACTGCTACGAGGATAGGCCGAAGAGGCAATTAAAATCATACCGCTAAATTTTTGGGGAAATTTGAGAGCAAGCTCCAGGGCGAGAATACCCCCTAAAGACCATCCAAGTAGTAAGCATCGATCTACTTCTAATTGTTCGAGGAGTGTTTCTAGATCGTTTAGATGATCTTGCATTTGAAAGCTATCTGAAGTTCTGCTATCACCATATCCCCTGAGATCGGGAGCAATAGTTTGATATTTTGGTTGTAAATAGTCCGTGAATACAGACATAGTTTGACTAGAACCAGGATGACCATGTAAACAGAGAATGGGAAATCCTCGTCCTTTGATGTCAACTTTTAAATTCATAGCTGTTAGCTGCCCAAAAAGATTGAGCGGATCTTTATCTTTTGATTCCCTATGATTAATAGGAAATCAAAGCGATCGCTCAACAAAAATTTAATTTTATGTACTTTAGATTTGAACTAATATTAAACTGCTGCTTTTTCTACATCAAAGCCGATCTCCTCACCACTAGGTAATTCTAAGCAGTAACCTGCACCATATACTGTTTTGATATAGCGGGGATGACGAGGATCTGGTTCTAATTTAGTTCTGAGATGGCGGATATGCACCCGAATTGTTTCAATATCATCATCGGGATCGTAGCCCCATACTTCTTTGAGAATTTCACTAGGAGCAACAGTTTGTCCATGACGCTGTAATAAACAGTGGAGTAGCTCAAATTCTAAATGAGTTAATTTAACTGTTCTCTCAAACCAAATTGCTTCAAATCTTTCGGGAATTAAGGTCAAAGGTCCATAATTGAGAATTTCTGAATGCTTGGCTGCTTGCGGAATGCGATCGGTACGACGCAGCAATGCTCTAACTCTAGCCAACATTTCTTCTACTTCAAAGGGTTTAGTTAGGTAATCATCTGCACCTGCATTAAATCCTTCTACTTTGTCTTGTGTTTGACCAAGAGCTGTTAACATCAATACAGGGATATCAGAAGTTCGATCGTCACGACGTAATCGCTGACAAACCGTAAAGCCATCGACTTTAGGAAGCATCAAGTCTAGCATAATTAAGTCTGGTTGTAGTTGTACGGCTAGAGCTTGACCTTTTATACCATCTTCTGCCTGATTGACATCATAGCCAGCCATTTCCAGATTAATAGAGACTAGTTCAGAGATTGCGGGATCATCGTCAATTACAAGTATTCGAGGCATGACTATATAGGTATGATTATTTTATTTTGTAATATGTAAACTAATAACTATCAGTTATACAGGAAATTCCTGTACTGATTATAAGCAATAATGCTTATAGATTTGTAACCAATTAGATATTTCTCATTGACAAGAAGAAATTTTGACCCATACGGTAAGTTAAAGTAGTAATTTTTACGTACATTGAAGTTTTATTATCATATCTCATGATAAATAGTAATAACTTAATCCTTTTTTGAAATAATTCATAATACCAAGCGAAAACTTCATCTTCAAATTCTGATTTTTAATTTTTTAAGTAATTTTGTTAAATCGATCGCGACAAAATGTTAATTAGTGTGAGTCCAAAGTATACTAAACTTAATATAAATTGATGGCAATAATAGAAGTTCTCAAGTTGCTTTCTTCATTGCTGTAACCGAGCTTTCAGCCATTTATGTAAAAATTCTTAATAAAAACTTCCACTAAATAGGTTTAATCTAGCGAATTAGACAGATTTTCAATCTTTTGTAACGATTAATACATCGATAGTTAAACTTTAGAATCAGGAAAGTTAGCATGAGTGTAAATTTAGCTGCTATGTTACGCGAGGGGACAAAAAAGTCCCATTCCATGGCGGAAAACGTTGGTTT
>JBFRWE010000396.1:0-7049 GCA_051439345.1 Xenococcaceae cyanobacterium | reverse complement strand
ATATTTAAGACAAGAAAATAGGTTTACCCCTGGTTGTTTGAGGAAATTTAAGTTGTAATGAAATTGGGTGGAATAAATATCCCTTAAAGTTAAAGACAAATTTGCTCTGCTTGAATTAAACAACAGTTAGCACTGGTAAATCAATCAATCAACAGATGTAAGTTATTATACTTACTATTCTCAACTTTACCAGTGTAAGGTTAAACTGCCTAACTAGCATTTTAAGTTGCTACTGGGGAAATTTCTTTGCCTTCGTTTAGACAACTTAACTAGACTGTTTTTTGTAAAAATTGTTCGCTAAAACTTTACACATAGTAACACGATGATTGCCTTAACTTAAAAAATAAAAATTTTTGGTTATCTAGAATACTTTAATTCAACCAAAATATATTAAGTAAATAAATATCCAGTTGCGAGATAATATGACCTTGGTAGTTAAAACACACAATTCCTTAAGCTTAGTAGAAGAAGAAACGCAAAAATTATTAGATTGGGCGATCGCGATCGAAGAATCTAACGCTACTATCCTCGAAAAAGCACAAGCTATAGTCCAAAAATTAGGGGCTCATTATCGTGCTGATGGGTTAACAGAAATAGGCTTTTGGACACCAAGATTAATTTCCGAGGTTATGCATGAGCGGGATATTTATCTGGAAGTTTTAACGCCCTTAGAAACAATTGATTGGCAAGCCAGAGAACAAGTTATTAACTTCAAGCGCGATACTGTGCATCTCAAACAACAAGGAGAATATTTCTGGGGTGTAGTCGCAGGAATGAAAGCAGGAAATAAAGAACAAGCAGGCTCTTTCTATTGGTTGCGCTATATCAGTCTCATGGACACCCTTAAAGCTATTCGCGATATTGTACCCTATTCTCTTCCTTATGGGGTGTTTGCTCCTGCTGAACTCTACGATATGGATAGCTTACAAGCTAAGAGAAAAGACTTAAGCTACTTTAAGCGTACAGGTAAGAAGAGACAAGAGCATATTCCTCGCGTAGGCGACCCACAGAATATCTTGCAACTTCATATCGGGACAGCAACTAAAGAAGGAACACTAGCAAGTTTAACTAACCTATACCAAAGAATTGCCGAAAAGATAGTCATGAGTCAACCTCTGACTCCTGCCGAACAAAACTATGTGGGCTATGATGCTATCCAATTATTACCTACTGAACCAACTATTGAATTTAGAGACGAATATAGTCCTGAAAGCGAATTTTTCTGTTTTATCGGCGAAGAAGACGATATCGTCGAAATTGAACTAAATAAACCCCATACTCAAGACTGGGGCTACGACGTACCCATTTTAGGCTCTAGTGCTACTAATCCCGCTTTACTCGATAGTTTACGTCCTGATGAAGTTGTAGATTTTCTGGCTACTCTTCATAATTTCCCCACTGGACCAATTCAAGTTATCTACGACCTAGTTTATGGTCATGCTGATAACCAGAGTGAGTTACTACTCTCTCGTCAGTTTCTCAAAGGGCCGAATATGTATGGTCAAGACCTAAATCACCAGTTCCCAATTATCAGAGCTATTCTCTTAGAAATGCAGCGACGGAAAATTAATACTGGTGCTGATGGTATTCGGGTTGATGGAGGACAAGATTTTCGCTTTTTTAATCCTCTTTCGGGTAGGGTAGAACAAGATGATGCTTATCTTTTAGCGATGAGTAATGTGGTCCAAGAAATCGCTGGCTATAAGCGTCTTTTATTTACTATCTTTGAAGATGGTCGTCCTTGGCCCGAAGAAGGTTGGGAAGAAAAATCACGGTATCGGGAATTGATTGAACTAATGCCCGAATCTTATCAGTGGGGACCATTAATTTTTGCTCATAATACTCCTGCGCTCAAAGGTTTTTGGTCACGCAAATGGCGCAGGGTAACAGAAGTAATGTATCAAGGCGACCATTGGATTACAGGTTGTGGAAATCATGATACAGTCCGTCGGGGTAATCAAATCCCACTCGATAAACCAATTGATTGGAATCTAGGCAAAACTTTACCTGAAGTTTTGCATAATGCTTACGATAATCCTGCTGTAACGCTTTGGGTATATGGTTTTAGCCCTGGTTTACCCATGGATTTTATTAACACGCTGATGCATGCACCCTGGATGTTTTTCCGCAATACCGATGAACGTTATGGCGTTAAAGTAGTCTCGGAGGAAATTGGCTTTTTACATTGGAATGTTACCCCTGGACTTTACAAAAGATCTTATGCTTTTAAACGTCTAAAATCTCTCGGTTTTAAACAGTTAAAGCAAGTGCAAGAATTTGGCATGGCACTGCATGCTGCCATGATTCAACAAGACTATAATTTGTCGGAAGTGGTCGATGTTCTCAAATCTTGTGCTGATACTCACTGTCTTCCTGAAATTCCTCCGCTTAAAGAACTAATGCGCTCTGGTATGGTCAGATTTCTCAAAAAACTAGATGAGGAAAGATTAAAATCTTTTGCCCTAATGTTTATGGAAGATTGCTTTAAAATGTGCAATGTTTCTTATTATGAAGAAAACCTAGAGCCGATTCAGACCAAGTTTAATCTATCTTTACGACACTTTCGACGCACCCATTCTTGGCTACAACAAAATCTGACCGAAACAGACCGCTTTAATAAAATTAGCGATGACAAACACACTGTTTTTTATGGAGTCCGTACTAATCCTGATAATAGCCAAGAACAAATAGCTATGGTATCCCATATGGAAGGCAAACCTATTACCGTTACTTTAGGAGACTGGTTGCAACTAGACATGGAGGAGTGGGAGGTTGCCATCGCTTCCCCTGGACTAGATGAAGATAAGAATTTAGCTGATTTACGTCATCTTCAACTAGGTCATGGTCAGGGATTATTATTAAGACGATTGGGAAATTAAATAAGAACACCAATCACTCCAACCCCCAGGGTACAATTTCGCGTTATCTATACCAGCTAACTGCAAAGATAATAAATTAACACAAGCTGTGACACCAGAACCACAGTAAACAATTATTTCTTCTTTTGATTGATAAGAAGACCACAATTGTGCTTGTTCTTGGAGGGGAATCAGATAACCCCGATCGTTAGTTACTTGTTTCCAAGGAGAATTAAGCGCACCAGGAATACTACCTGCAATGGGATCGATCGGTTCTCTTTTGCCTTGATAGCGATCGCTGTCTCTAGAGTCAACTAAAACAACTTCAGGCAAATCTTTACGAATTTTCACTGTTTCTCTATCTACTATCCAATCAGTTCGGGGTTGGGGAGTAAATGAACCCTGCTGAGGTGAGGGAATATCTTTAATCGTAGGATAATTGCCCTGTTGCCAAGCATTCCAACCACCATCTACGACGGCAACGCGATCGTGACCTAAATAACGCAGTAACCACCACAAACGGGCTGCAAAAGCCAAGCGAGAATCATCATAGGCTACCACTAAAGTTTCTGAGTGAATGATGCCTATAGATGCTAATTTAGTGGCAAATTGGTCTAAATTAGGTAAAGGATGGCGACCACCATGTAGTTTTACTGAACTAGATAAATCTTGATCTAAATCTAGATAATAAGCTCCAGGAATATGACTATTACAATACTGTTCATAGCCCCAAGTAGGAGAATTTAGTTGAAAACGACAATCAATAACTACTACTTCTGTATTCCCCAGGTTTTCTGCCAACCACTGGCAACTGACAAAATGATTATTCATAGATACCCCTATTTATTTTCTACACCTCTGCACCCCTGCTCCTCTGCTCCTCTGCTCTTCTACCCCTATGGCTCTCTTTCTTCTTGGGAAAACTCTTTAACAATTAACAAACAATTACCTTGTTTACCCATATGCTTATATTCCAAGCGATCGGCAATTTGAGTTAAAATTGCTACACCCTTGCCACTTCCTAGCCAATTGTGATCATTGTTGGATTGATCTTTTATGTACTTGTTTAAATCAAAAGGATTACCCAAATCCCAAATATAGATCTCTAAAGTGGTCGATCTTAGAACAGCCTCGATATTAATTTGTATTTCTGTTGATAGCTCTTTATGTGCATGGCGTACTGCATTGGTAAAACCCTCTGCTAAAGCCAATTTGCATTTTAACCAATCCTGATTGGGAATAAAATCGTCATAAATTTGATTAAATTGGGACAAGACAGATTCTAATTCTTGTAGATTGCTATCAACCTTAAATTGGATTTTTTTGAGGACGTTCAATTGCCCAAAGCCTTTTAGCTCTCCCTTGCTTACAATAGACATTTTATGGGAAGGCAAAGTACAAGGTTTAACGACTCCGATCGAGCATAACTCTTGGTCGGCAGACCTAGAACTAATCTAGCCTCCTCTTGTCAACTAGCAAGATGGTCTAAGTAGTTAATTTAGCTTATAACTAGATTACTATGTTAGTTTAATTTTTATTGTTTTCTGTTTTAGATTAACTCAACTTCAATGATCTTAAAAAGTAATTAGTTGACTTTTAAGTTTGCGGTGTGGGAATAACAAGATATTATGGCTCAAATTCTAATCATTGATGATGATGTCGCAACTCAAATGTTGCTGAAGAGGACTCTTGCCAATCAGGGTTACGATATTATTTTGGCGAGTAACGGAGAAGAAGGCTTAATCAAAGCTAGAGAAATTCGTCCAGCCTTAATAATCTGTGACTGGATTATGCCTCGCCTCAATGGATTAGAAGTTTGTTGTCAGATTAAAGCAATTACAGAATTGTCAACTACTTTTTTTATTTTGCTCACTTCTCTCGATTCGGTAGAAGATCGAGTGAAAGGACTGGATGCAGGGGCTGATGACTTTTTGTGTAAGCCTGTTGAAATGTATGAACTGCAAGCTCGTGTTAGAGCAGGATTAAGACTACACCAACTGAGCCGAGACTTTGAACAACAAAAACAACTGTTAGAAGCAGAACTAGCTGAAGCTGCGGAGTATGTTAGTTCGATTTTACCAGAGCCTTTATCCCATTCCGCATTGAATATTGATGTTCGTTTTATTCCTTCTCGTCAATTAGGAGGAGATAGTTTTGATTACTTTTGGCTTGATGCTGAAAATATTGCTTTTTATTTATTAGATGTTGCTGGACATGGATTACGCGCTTCTTTGCCATCTTTGTCTGTAATTAATTTACTGCGATCGCGGGGATTAAATAATGTAGATTACTATCAACCCAATCAAGTTTTAGAGGGATTAAATCAAACTTTTCAAATGAGCGATCGCAACGATAAATATTTTACAATTTGGTATGGAATATACAACTATATTCAAAGAAAATTGATTTATTCTTGTGCTGGACATCCTCCTGGTATTCTTTTAACTCCTCTCTCAAAAAATAATCTTGATGAGCGGAGGTTAAAAACAGCAGGAGTTCCTATTGGTATGTTTCCTGATATGAAATATGTGAACGCAGAATTGACCATCATGCCTGGTTCTAGTCTCTATGTTTTTAGCGATGGTATCTATGAGATAGAGCAAGAAAACGGCTTTCTTTGGGGATTAGAACAGTTAGTTAATTTACTTAAAAAATATCAATATAATCCTGTACGCAATTTAGATCAATTATTACAACACATTAGATCGTGGCATCACAATTTCCAGTTTGAAGACGATTTGTCCATTATGCAAATTGATTTTTTCTAGGTAATTTATAATTAGTTAATCAATAATATTCTGGGCATATAAATAATCAAAATAAGTCATTTGTTTATGACAACTTAGCCACTTTTTGTTCAAACTCTTCTCGACTAGAAAAAATCTCAAAAACTCGATCCATACTTGTTAGCTCAAATAACATTTTTACTTGCTCATTAATAGAACAAATAAAGAGTTTAGCATCAGCATTACGAATAGTCTTTAAAGATAAAACTAAAGCCCCTAAGCCAGAACTATCCATAAAAGTTACATTACTAAAATCGACTAAAATAGCATTAGCTCCAGTGTTAACACTATCATTAATTTCCTGGCGAAATTGATCGGTTTTTGTTCCATCCAAAATACCCTCAGGCTTAATTACTTGAACGACTAAGCTCATATACATATATAGTAGGAGTAGCAAAACAATATTATTAACGTAAGTATAGCAAAAGAAGTTGAAATAATAGAATGACTAACTGCTGCCTACGTATTTCTCAATATTTTTAGGCATTTTTCCTTTAAACTGAGTTTGGACACATTTAACTAAAATTAACTCCTCACAACTAGTAGTAAAAAAGAATAGATTTTATGAAAGCATATGATGCAATTATTATTGGTGCTGGTCACAATGGTTTAGTTTGTGCTGCTTATCTATTAAAAGCAGGCTACAGTGTTTTGCTGCTAGAAAAACGTCCTGTCCCTGGTGGGGCAGCAACTACAGAAGAAGCTATTCCCACTGAAGCACCTGGATTTAAATTCAATCTCTGCGCGATCGATCATGAATTTATTTTCCTTGGACCTATTATAGAAGAACTACAACTACAAAAATATGGTCTAGAATATCTCCTCTGCGATCCTCATACTTTTTGTCCTCATCCTGATGGCAAGTACTTTTTAGCCCATAAATCTTTAGCTAAAACTAGGGAAAATATTGCTCGCTATAGTGCCAGAGATGCCCAAAAATATGGAGAATTTATTGAGTATTGGTCAACTCTCATGAGTGCAGTTGCGCCATTCTTTAACTCTCCACCCCACGCTTGGCTCCAGATTGCTCAAAATTACAGTAAAAAAAATTTAGTAGATGCTTTAACCATAGCTGGCTCAAAAAACAAAGCTCTCGATTTCATCCGTACTATGATTACTTCTCCTGAAGATGTGCTGGAAGAGTATTTTGATACGGAAATAGTGAAAGCACCCCTAGCTAGATTAGCAGCAGAAATTGGTGCGCCACCCTCCCAAAAAGGTATGACTTCTGGCTTAATGATGTTAGCAATGCGTCACCATCCAGGCATGGCAAGGCCTCGTGGTGGTACAGGCGCACTAACAGAAGCTTTGGTTAAGTTAGTAACTAGCGAAGGAGGAGTCATTTTAACCGAACAAATGGTTAAAGAAGTAATGGTAGATAATAACCGTGCTGTTGGGGTTAGAG
>JBFRWE010000395.1:0-9370 GCA_051439345.1 Xenococcaceae cyanobacterium | reverse complement strand
CATAAGTTGACCACCCGCTTGGTTCAAGAAAATAGCTTGATAGCTATTGAAGACTTGGGAATTAGAAACATGGTCAAAAACCATAAGTTGGCTCGGTCTATCTCTGATGCTGCTTGGGGTGAAATGTTCCGTCAACTTGAGTATAAGTGCCAATGGTATGGGCGAAAACTGGTCGAAATTGACCGATTTTTTCCGAGTAGTAAACGTTGTTACCATTGTGGGTTTGTAGTTGAACAACTGCCTTTGGATGTTCGTAGCTGGGATTGTCCTAGCTGTGGAACACAGAGCATCGATAGAGATATTAATGCTGGAAAAAATATCTTAGCTGCTGGGCAAGCAGTGATAGTCTGCGGAGCGACCGTAAGAGCCGAACAGAGTAAGTCTGTTAAGCCTGGTGCTATGAAACAGAAACCCAAATAGTGATGTTTGGGAATCCCTCACGTCCCGTGAGGGAGGATGTCAATTACCCTTATTTTCACATAAGCAAATCATAGTTTAACTTAGGGGATCTTGTTTTCTGGGCTTAATTTATGAACAAAATTAATGTCTTTGTTTACGGAACTCTTAAACCAGGAGAAAGCAATTACCTAAAATACTGTATTGGCAAGACGATTAAAGAAACTAAAGCTTATACTTGGGGACATCTATATCATCTCCCCTTGGGATATCCTGCTATGACAGAAGGCAGTAAAAAAATTGAAGGTTATTTACTAACTTTCTCTGAACCTAACATTTTGTCTATTTTAGATGAATTGGAAGACTACGATCGATCTCGATCGCCAGAGTTAAATGAGTATTATCGTCAGCAAGTTTCTGTTTATAATCTTGCTGATGATTTTTTAGAAAAAGCCTGGATTTATTTAATGAACTTAGCGAAAATTGAAAAACTCCAGGGAACTCTCCTTAATTCAGGATGCTGGAGTAGTAAGTTATCTATTGAAATTATCTTAAGTAATAATTAATTATTATCGTTTATTCTCTAATACCTGTTCCTTAGTTGACGATACAGCAGCTTTAGGGATTTTTATAGCAGGTTTATTGACAGCAACTGCCAACATAATTGGTTGAGATGCTTTTTCTTGCTCGGCAGATTCTGCTAATCTAAAAACGGGGACATTGCTACTACCAGTAAATAAATTAGAGATAGTAGCCAGTACTAGAGCAGCGATCGCTCCCCCTCCCCAAAGAACTACTTTGCGTTTGTGTTGAGTACGGTCTATACTCTGGAAGACTTGATTAGATAGCTGTTGAGCAGAAATAGGTTTCTCAGGAGCAGGAATGTTTTGCAGTCCGTGGTGTAATTGGCTTAACTGAAGATATTGTTGTTTTATCTCAGGGTCATTATCTAACCAATACTGAACTTGCTGGCGTTCTTCTGCATTTACTTCACCATCTAAATAAGCACTCAACAACTCAAAGCAATCGAGCTTAGGGTCGTCCATCTCATTGTCGTCCCAATCATAGAAATCTGGCTCTGGAACAGTAAAATCTCTTTCAAATCGGTTATGTTTTGGTTTTAAATCGAAATCATCATAATTAGATGTCATCTTGGCATCACCACTAAGTTTTGATTAAATAAGCTTTAGACGACAACGGCAAAAACTTTAGTTAATAATCAATAATTCTCTAGTCAAAAATTTGCTGTCCTAATAACAATTTACTGCTCTTCCAGATAGTTTTGCAAGATCGATTGTAACTTTAATCTTGCTCTAGCAATTCTTGATTTGACTGTACCTAAGGAGACTCCAGTCATTTCGGCAATTTCTTCATAAGCCAGACCCTCAATTTCTCGCAACACAATAGTCGTCCGAAAAGATTCTGGTAGTTCGTAAATTGCTTTTTTTAGCTGATCGTAAAATTCTCGCGTTGTCAAATTATCACTGGGGCTAGGATCGTCAGAAGGTAGCTCCCAAGTAGCTTCCCCATCTTTCATTTGGCGAGGAGCATCTAAAGATAAAGGTTCTGCTACTCTCTTTCGCTTCCGTAATTCGTCGTAAAACAAGTTCGTCGTAATTCTACTCAGCCACCCACGAAACTTGGCCGGCTCATTGAGACGCTTAATATTACGATAAACCCTAATCCAAACTTCTTGGGATAAGTCTGCCCTTTCTTCCCAATCTGGAGCTAGATGATATAACAATCTGTCAACATGAGATTGGTATCTTCGTAATAGTTCAGCAAAGGCAACACGGTCTGGCTGCGCTTCTTGTTGACAACGCAGGATCAGATCATAGTTAGAGAGTTTTTCCGGAGACACTAGCAAATTTTTAGTATCGGTCACCTCAACTCTTGACCATGATACAGTAAGAGATTGACTCATGAACTTACCAACAACAATATAGGTTTCATTTTTCTTAGACCTAATTTTGGTTGAGTAAGTTCCCTTAATTTTATGGCAAGGAGATCTAAATTCAATCTTTTATCGAGATTTTGGCTCATATTCAGGAGCATAATCTTTAAGTAGGTTGCTAAGTTGAGAAGCAACACTAGGATTTTCCTGGCTTTTGTTGATGGCTCGTCTTTCAGGGAAAAATTCAGGTCGATCGAGATAACGAGCGATCGCTTCATTGACCTGTGCATTAATGATATTTTGTAATTGTTCCCTAGCTCTCTGGCGTTGATAGTTAGCACCTTCTTCCGTCGTCGCATAAAGGGGAGGTAAGCGATTGAGAGCATAAGCAGCAATATCTCCCACATCTAGGGAGGTATCACTGGCTTGCTCTATTTCCGCCACGCGAGTAATTGCTTCACTGAGGACTAATTCTTCCATGACATTGATAAATTGTTTGCGGGGTACAGCAACTACTTCTCCTGTTAGTAGAGAACCCATGAGCTGATCTAAAGCCATATACTCTTCTACTGATAATTCTGCTGCCGTATCACAGATGCGTCCTACTTCTGCTTCCATACTTGGCGTTAAATAGCCATCTTGCAAGGCCTGATCAACTATTTCTTTAATCCCCATAGCTCAGATAAAAAGTATTTTTACGTCATCTCCATTTAAGAGATAACATAATCATTCCTCAAGAAAACAAAAACGACACGTTTATGACGGAAATTTTTACTTTATATTTATTTTTTAGTCGATTTCACTGAATCTCCAGGGTACTGGGTCTACTGCGACTCCGTGAACATACACACCCCAATGTAAGTGAGGTCCTGTAGATGCTCCAGTTGACCCTACTGTACCAATTGCTTGCCCAGCTTGAACCATATCCCCTTCTTTAACATTGATGTCTTTGAGGTGCAGAAACAGACTTAGTACTCCTTGACCGTGATCGATACCAACGGTATTACCATGAACCTTAAAACCTTCTGCTTCTTTTCCCACTAAGCTAACTTTTCCTGCTGCAGGGGCAACCACAGTTGAACCCTCACTACCAGCATAATCGACTCCTTTATGATAGTAATTATCGGCAAAGACATCATTATAGTAACGGCGCATACCAAAGACTGTAGAGACAGTACCTTCATTGGGTCGAACAAATTCTCCTGACCATAGTTTTTCGGGCGTAACTAGCTTTCTAAACTCAGTTACTTTGTCTATTTCTGTTTGAGTTGCAGAACTATTTGCTTTACCTGTTAGCCTAATTCTTTGAGTAGGAAAGGTGCGATTTTTGACCCACACACCAATATTTTTTGTTTGTCCATCTCCCTTAATATTAACAGTTACTTTTCCTGGTTTATCGAGGGGAGAAGTGGGAATTAAAGCACGGTAGCGATCGCCAAGAGAAAAGACAGGGTATTGGGTTTCCCCTATAGTTACTGTTGGTTTAGATTCAGGATTTTCTGTAGTTAAAAGTATCGAAATTGTATCCCCTAACTGTGGAGCATCAGGAGATACTTTTACTTCCATCGCCTTTACTGAAGTAGTGACACTTAAAACTAAAGCTGTTCCTATCCAGGTTAAAGGATTAGCAAAATTATTTAGCATAGATTCTATTACGTAAATAAATAAAGAAATGTGGACTGATTTAGTATATAGATAGACTATTTTACTAAAGTTAAGATATTAGTAATTATACTTAATATTGAAGACAATCTCTGTAAAATTATGAGGATATTCCTGAGAGAAATTAAACTGTTAAGAAAAGTAAAAGCAGAGAACACTATACTCAATAGCTGTGTAGAAAAATAGCTCATAGTAGTTCAGACGGGAAGTTTTGCTTCCTCAGTGTAGACATTACAGGTAGAATTTTTGTTGGTAACTAAAAAAACTATAGATGAGTATCTCTAAATCTGTGGTGACTCAACTCCTGCAATCTCATCAGAGTTGGCGACCACAAATGTACTTTAAATCTTCTCTGACAGCGTTATCTCACGCCATGGAAGACCTGGTCTTAGCTAGTTCGGATATTCCCCTGGTAATTGCTAGCTTTCAACGAGAGCGTTTTTATCGTCAGGAAGCTCATCGTTATCGACGTATTGCCAGCAAAACATCGCAGGTATATGTTCTGGCAGCACCAGAAACAGATTTCAAAAATAGTTCTGATGTTTATGAAACCATCGCCTTTGAACCAACAGATGCTCTAGCTCAAGAATGGCATCTAGTAATTATTGGTAGTAGCTATGCTAGTTGTCTATTTTGTCAAGAAAAAACCGTATCTGTTTCTGAGGATAAAAAGAGTTCAGCCATGGATGGGAGTAGGCGTTTTGAAGGTATTTGGACTTTCGATCGACAAGTCTGTATTGACGCTGCGGAAATAATGCTGAAGCGGATTCTAGTCTATCGACCAGAATTAAAAGGTAAAGTTACTGAAGCCTGTCAAACTTATTTGGGAAATCTTAGCTCAACTTCTCCGTCGAAACAAGCACCAGAATCACCTTTAATTAATCCCGATCCTTTTGTGCAACGCTTGCTTAACTATCTGCAAGTTGGTCAATACAAACTACTCAAAGCCAACCAATCTCTTGCCCTTAAACAAGAAAGAGAAAAGCTAATTAATTCTATTACCACAGCAATTAGAAGATCTCTTGAGACTGAAGAAATTTTGCGAGTAGTTGTCCAAAAATTAGGAGAAGGATTAGAAGTTTGTCGCTGTTTGGTCTATCGCTGTAGCGAGGATGATGCGATAGCTACGATTAAACACGAATTTCTTAGTCCTGGTATTGATTCGCTGAAAGGAAAAACTTGGCAACTGAAGGATAATCCTTTGTTTGAAGAAGTAGTTGAACTGAGAGAAGCTCTGACTATTGACAACACTCATCAAGACCCTCGTATTACAGAACAAGTATCAACTACTAAAGACCCCAAATATTTACAAAACTTAGTAAAAACTTGTTCGATTTCTTCTTGGTTATTAGTACCAGTTCTCTATCAAGACCGTATTTTAGGGATGATGGAACTGCATCATTGTCAAGAAAAGCCTCTGGTGTGGAAAGAAGAAGATGTTGCTTTAGTAAATGCGATCGCTACTCAAGTAGGAGTCGCACTAATTCAAGCAGAAGCTTATGCTAATCTCGAAGAACTTAATGAACAACTAGAAGCTTTAGATCGTACTCGTTCTAATCTAGTAGCTATTACTGGCCATGAATTACGTACCCCATTGTCTACCATTCAAGTTTGTTTAGAAAGTTTAGCCAGCGAACCAGATATGTCGCCAGAATTGCGTCAGGTAATGCTCAATACGGCTTTAGTTGATGCGGAGAGAATGCGTAAACTGGTGCAAGACTTTTTAACTCTTTCTCAACTAGAAAGCGGAAGAGTAGAGTGGCATCCAGAACTTCTTTCTTTATCGGAATGTATCGATCTGGCAGTGAGTAATGTACGGGCGCGCAAAAATAAACAAGAACTGCCCCAAATCATTAATCTTACTGCTTCTGAATTGCCTCTGATCGAAGTAGATGGAGAATGGTTAGTCGAAGTACTCGCCAAATTATTAGATAACGCCTGTAAATTTACTAGTCCTGAAGGCAATATTACTATTAATGTTCAGCTAAAAAAGGGGAATAATTTAGAAGTAATCATAGCTGATACCGGTAGAGGTATCGAACCTAATCGTTTAGAGAAAGTGTTTGATCGCTTTTATCAAGAAGAAGGCGCATTACGTCGTAGTGCTGGAGGAACAGGTTTAGGTTTAGCTATTTGCCGACAAATTGTTAACAATTGGGGAGGGGAAATTTGGGCGGAATCGGCTGGGAAAAACCAGGGCAGTGTGTTTCACTTTACTATTCCTCTTGAGCTTTCCCAAAGCAAAAACTAACAAACTGTTACAGTTCTTGACAGAGCGATGAAATCGAGACTATCTCAGTGATAGCATTCGATACATATGTAAAAATATACCTTTGAGAGAGATCAAAAAATATGGCAGAAGAACTTACTGGACAAATGCCTAAGTTTGGTGGCAGCACTGGCGGTTTGCTTACCAAAGCAGAGGTAGAAGAAAAATACGCAATTACCTGGACAAGTTCTAAAGAACAAGTTTTTGAAATGCCCACTGGTGGCGCAGCGATCATGAATGAAGGAGAAAATCTTCTTTATTTAGCTCGCAAAGAACAGTGTTTGGCCTTAGGAACTCAATTAAGAACTAAATTTAAACCCAGAATTCAAGACTACAAAATTTATCGCGTATATCCTAGCGGTGAAACTCAATATCTGCATCCAGCGGATGGAGTCTTCCCTGAAAAGGTTAATGAAGGTCGCGAATTTTATGGCAAAAAAGACAGAAAAATTGGCAATAATCCAGAACCTGTAACTCTAAAATTTTCTGGTAAAACTGCTTACGAAGTGTAGTTTTAGCAACGGTAATTATTAATACTTATCTGTAGGGGCAGTTTACTAACTGCCCCTATAAAGTTATTTAACACGAGTTAATTCCTCTTTTCTGATTCTGTAACTAAATCATGCTTTTCCCTACTTTTGCTCAATTTTCTGACTTAGCTACTCAAGGAAACTTTATTCCTGTCTATCAAGAGTTAGTCGCAGATTTAGAAACCCCTGTTTCCTCTTGGTATAAGGTTTGTCTTGGTCAACCCTATAGTTTTCTCTTCGAGTCAGTAGAAGGGGGAGAAAATTTAGGTCGCTATAGTTTTCTTGGCTGCGATCCAATGTGGGTATTAGAAGCCAGAGGGGAAAATACAACTCAAACCCTTCGCGACAATTCTGTCGCCAAATTTCAGGGTAATCCTTTTGCTATTCTGGCGCAGTGTATTGAGTCTATTAAGCCAGTCCATTTACCTCAATTACCTTCAGGTATTGGGGGTTTATTTGGGGTTTGGGGTTATGAATTAATTCGTTGGATTGAACCAAGAGTCTCAGTATATTCTGCCACAGAAGCAGATTTGCCTGATGGCATCTGGATGCAGATAGATAATTTAATTATTTTTGATCAAGTTAAACGAAAAATTTGGGCGATCGCTTATGCTGATTTAAGAGACCCAGCGACAAACTTAAAACAAGCCTACGACCTAGCCTGCGATCGTGTCAACAAACTAATCTTAAAACTGCAATTACCCTTACCTGTAGAAGCCCAACCTCTAGAATGGCACAGTAAGGAGAAAATTGCTCAAGAAAATCAAGATAATTTAACTTACAACAGCAACACATCATCAGCAGCTTTTTGTGAAAATGTAAACAAAGCTAAAGACCATATTCTGGCAGGAGATATTTTTCAAGTCGTTCTTTCCCAAAAATTATCGACAACTTACACTGGTCATCCTTTCAACCTCTACCGTTCCCTCCGTATTATTAATCCTTCTCCTTATATGGCATACTGCCAGTTTAAAGATTGGCAGCTTATTGGTTCATCTCCAGAAGTGATGGTTAAAGCGGAAAAAGAGGATGATAAAATTAAAGCAACCCTAAGACCGATCGCTGGAACAAGACCTAGAGGAAAAACAACTACAGAAGATCGAGCTTTTGCTGAAGATTTACTCGCTGACCCCAAAGAAATTGCTGAACACGTTATGCTAGTAGACCTGGGACGCAACGATCTTGGGCGGGTCTGTGTTAAAGGTAGCGTCACAGTAGATCAGATGATGGTAATCGAACGCTATTCCCATGTAATGCACATTGTTAGCAACGTAGTGGGGGAACTAGAAGCAGATAAAACTGCTTGGGATTTGCTGAAAGCTTGTTTTCCTGCGGGGACAGTCAGTGGTGCGCCCAAAATTCGGGCAATGGAAATTATTAACGAGTTAGAACCAGAACGCAGAGGACCTTATTCTGGAGTGTATGGCTATTATGATTTTGAAGGACAGCTGAATAGTGCTATTACTATTCGGACTATGATTGTGCGTCCCCATCAAAATAATCAACATCTAGTTTCTGTTCAAGCTGGTGCTGGTTTGGTAGCTGATTCTGAACCAGAAAAAGAATACCAGGAAACCCTAAACAAAGCCAAGGGTTTATTAGAGGCGATTCGTAGCCTTGGATAATTTGTATCTAAATTATTAGACTTGTCCGAACATAAGCAACACTAGATAATACTGTTTCTCAAAAGTAGCTAGAGAAATTGTTGCCGGCTCTGGGTAGGGGAAAGGGGAACAGGCTTAATTTTGACAAACCTTTAACCTTTTACCTTTCTCCTTGTCCCTAGTTATTCCCGATTGCTTCTTAAGCTGTTGGCATAAATCAACAGAGCCAAACCTATTCAGTGAACAGCGAACAAGAAGAAACCAGATTATGAAGAAAACAGCGTTGATTGTTACCGTGTTTGCCAGCATGTCCGTCCATGTTGGGAATTGAATATCCAGGTGTCATCATTTCTGATGATTTCAAGGTTGTCACTTCCCAACAAGTCTAATAAATTATTACGAAACCTGAAACTCAGAGCAGATCGATGGTGGTATTTTTTCGCTTATACAGAAATTATTCCCGATCTTAACTCCCGCCGAACGTTCTCTGAGATTGGTGGAGACTAAAAGAAAAGTTAGTGGTGGTTCTCGTTTTTTGGAGAGATTAAAACAAACTGCTAATAACTAGAGTTTAATGCAAACTTGCTTGTCGCTTTCAGGGACGTTCTGTTGTGAATTTTGGGAAGCTTTGATGGCTATGGCGACCCGCAAAGCGGTTGCGCTTTCGCGCACCGACCCTCTTTAATTCCTCCATTTAATACCTGAATCCTTACAATTTTTTTGAGATTATGAAAGTTTTTTTAGCTAATTTACAAACAAGCCTCGGTAGAGTGTATAGCTCTCTTGAAATTGTCAATATGCTCTATTCTTCAGAAAGATGTGGTCAGAAGATTAATCAATTAGCTAGAAAATTTTCGCAAAAGACAGGAATTCAAAAACGAAGTACTGTAATATAGCGTTTCTCGGATTCATGAGGTACACTTACCCTTCTGACTAGAGTGTTAATCCTGTACCAGGCGAGCGCTAAATCTTCATCGCGATCGCTATTCCCGCCGACACCAGCTTAAAGCCGTAT
>JBFRWE010000394.1:0-6228 GCA_051439345.1 Xenococcaceae cyanobacterium | reverse complement strand
GCCTATCGCTTAGAAAAAAAGCATGATGAAATAGTGGAAACGGTTCTCACTCCCAAATATTTAGGCTAATCCAACTATCTAGGCTAATAATTTTCACTGATAACTGATAACTGATAACTGATAACTGGTAACTGGTAACTGATTGAATTACTGCCCCAACTCCTGAGAACGTTGATAAGCTGCAAAAACCGCTTCAATAATTGCCGATCGAAAACCATTACTTTCTAATTCTGCTACACCAGCAATGGTAGTTCCCCCTGGACTAGTAACTCGATCTTTTAGCTGGGCGGGGTGTAATTTAGATTCTTGTAGAAGTTTTGCTGTGCCTAAAACTGTTTGAATTGCCAGTTGTTGGGCGATCGCTCTGGGTAATCCCGCAGCTACACCTCCATCTGCCAAGGCTTCGATCGCTATAGCTACAAAGGCAGGTCCCGAACCTGAAAGTCCAGTTACAGCATCCATTTGGTATTCTGGGACTTCTACTACTTGTCCAACAGATGCAAAAATTGATTTAGCTGTTTCTCTTTGTCCTGACGTAACATTTTCTCCCGCAGCGATCGCAGTTATTCCTGCTCCAATAATAGCTGGAGTATTAGGCATTACTCTAATTATTGGTTGATCGGGAAAAACTGTAGACAACCTACTTAAAGGTACACCAGCCAAAATAGAGATAACTAAAGATCGATCGTCTTTTGGTTTTTGATTTACTAAATCTGCTGCGACAACATCTAATACCTGAGGTTTAATTGCTAATAATAGCACCTGAGAATTCTCTGCTACTACTCGGTTATTAGACGTAATTTTAACTTGATATTGTTGCTCTAAATAATCGCGTCTCTCTGCCTGAGGTTCACTGACTAAAATTGTCTGAGCCAAATAAACTTTTTGAGCGATGAGGCGGGATAGGATTGCTTCTCCCATAACTCCGCCTCCAATCATGCCCAGGCAAATATTGTCTTTAGTCATTATTTGCTCTTAACCAGAAAAATTACTGAGCGATAACGCTTTGTTCACTCCAAGGATCGGAATTTTGGACTGATTTACGAATATGAGTTTCAGTAACTTTTTCTACATCATGTAGAATTCCTGAAAGAGTACTGACCTTAACACAACTGGGAGTAAACAGAAAAATGCTTTCACCTACTCTTTCTTGATGACCATCCATAGCATAAGTACCACCAGCAACAAAATCTACGGCTCTTTGTGCTTCTTCTGGATTCATCACATTTAAATTCAAGACTACAGATCTGCGCTCCCTTAGTGCTTGAATTACTTGAGGCATTTCTTCAAAAGAATGAGGTTCGATAACTACTACTTCGGAAACCCCATTATTGAGTCCTGGCATACCAATTACGTTACTTTTTGTCATTTTTACTCCCTGTTTTCCAGAAAAAGAACCTCGATTACTTTGATAGTTGTGAATATCTGCTTCTTGCGTATCTGAGTAAGCCTCAGGGTAACTAGCCGTATTAGTTACTTCTTCCTCAGGATAATACTCTACGTAATCTTCATCATATTCGTTTTCGTTGATGCCGATCATGTCTTTAAATTTTTGCCACATATCGCTCACAGTTCCATTTTCTTCACGACTTCAATTTTGGATATTTTCTGAGGTTATCCTCCCCAATTTTGGCGGTACTAGTAGGAGAAAGAGGGAAAAAAATAATAATAATTTTATAATTACACTTCTTCTCCTCAAATCATTTCCATATATCTTCTAACCGCATTTTTAGAGAAAATAATGGATTGTTGAACAACGATTTAATAAAAATTATAGATTCGCTGCTGCCAAGCCATCTTTTAAATAGATACTTGGACAATATATTAATGTGCGACAAATCGTGATAATAGACGTTTTTTTTACGTTTATTCAGTAAAGTTTACTTAGTTTAGTTTTTCATTACACTTTGTTACCCAAGCATGGATTTTGAGCGTAGCAAATAAGTATAAAAGCCCAGAAAGATAGCAGTCATCCTTCATAAAAGTTAATAACATAGCGGTCTTAAATTATTATGTCGGAGAAAAAATAACCTATAGCTTTTTTTCTGATCATTAAAATAGGATGGCTATAGAGAGCCTAATATGAAGTTTTTCTGACACCAAAAATAATTCGTCCCAGACGAATCATCGTTGCTCCTGCTTGGATAGCTAAAAGATAATCTCCAGACATACCCATAGATAGTTGACTCATGGGCAGATAAGAGTATTTTTGCTGTATTTCTTGAGCTAATTGTTTTGTAGCGGTAAAAGTAGCTAAAACTTCTGCTGGGGATAAACCTAACGGTAAAATAGTCATCAATCCTTGAATATTGATGTGATGGCATAATTCAAGTTGAGGCAAATCTGTCCACAAATTTTGTACTTCCCATCCATATTTATTTGGATCTTCACGCAGTTTGACTTGAAGACAAACCTTGGGTTGACAAGCTAATTCCCCAGCCAGCATATTGAGACGTTGCGCTAATTTGAGGCTGTCTACGGAATGAATCCAATCAAAATGTTCAATGACTTTTCTGGCTTTATTTGTTTGGATATGACCGATAAAATGCCAAGATACGTCGGTTAAATCTTGGAGTTCTTGTTGCTTTGGTAACGCCTCCTGAAGACGATTCTCGCCAAAATCCCTTATCCCAGCTTCATAGGCTTCCCGCATTGCTGCTGGAGATACTGTTTTTGTCACAGCGACTAAGCGAATATATTCAGGAATATTAGCTCTAATTTGATTTATATTTTGGGCAATTAAGCCTGGCATTACAGATAAATAAAACTGAATCTTAGGTTCATTGAAAAGTACGCTCGTAAATATCTTGAAGTTGCCGATGCTCAAAATTTAATTGATTCATACGTAATTTACGCAAGCGAGTTTCTACTAGTAAACGAGCATCAGAACGACTCACAATGTCAAAATTTAGACCATTAGCGTTAGTAGTTACCAAAAAAAATAGACGTTGAGCATACAAAGTTGTAAAGAGTTCCTGGTTATCTCTAACTAGGCAAACTCTAAACAGAAGTCCAAAAGTAGGGTGGTTTAGGTAGGTTTCTTCACTGTAATTGTTCACAGAAATGTTTTAGTAAATCTTTTCCAAAGCCATTAGTGGTTATTCTCTCCCAAATATAATAGCTGCAAACTATTGCAAAAAATCAATCTATTTTGCCCTAGAAGTTTTGTTTCTATTCTTTTTAATCCTCTTCAAGTTTACCTAAAAATGCTACATATAGAGTAAAGAAAGCTAAATTTTTATCTAGTAACACTATATCTACAGAAGTTGAGCTATAGTATAAATCCAAATATTTTTGTTTTAGTCCCGCAATGCAGCAAACTTTATCCGCACAAACAAATCCTCTAACTCAGACTAATAAGGATATTCAGGTAATCAGAAGGGATGGCTCTTTTGCTCCCTTAGATATTACTAGGATTCGTTCTGTTGTCGATTGGGCTTGTTTTGGCAAAAAAGTTAACTCCATCGCCCTAGAAGCAAGATTAACTACTAGATTGCGTCAGGGAGTAACAACTAGGGAAATTCAGGATAATTTAATTAACTGCGCCCTGGAATTATGTAGCCCTACAGAACCAGAATGGCGAGATGTGGCAGGAAGGTTACATATCTGGAGTCTTTGGAAAGATACGATTGTTAGTCGTGGCTACGGTTATGGAGACTATAGCAAAACCGTTAAACACAAGCTTGATGCGGGCTTGTATGATTCTAGTATACAAAATTACTCTACAGCAGAATTAGTAGAAGCTGGTTCTTGGATAAATCAAGAATGGGACAAGGATTATGACTATGCAGGAGCAGTTTTATTAACGAAGAGATATCTCCTCAAAGACGAATTACCCCAAGAAGCTTTCCTTACTTGTGCCTTATTGTTAGCTTCAGTTGAGGCACAAGAAACTAGACTAGCTACAGCTAAGAAATTTTATCAAGCGATCGCGCAACGGAAAATCTCTTTAGCTACTCCTATATTAGCTAATCTGAGAGTTCCCCATGGTTCGTTATCTTCTTGCTTTATTACGGGGATGGAAGATAACTTAGAGAGTATTTTTGAAACGATTACCGATACAGCCCGAATTTCTAAAAATGGTGGTGGTGTGGGGGTAAATGTAACCCGCATTCGTGCCACAGGAAGCTGGGTAATGGGTAAAGAAAATGCGTCTGGAGGCATTGTACCCTGGATTAAATTACTCAATGATACCGCGATCGCTGTTAATCAGGGAGGGCGTAGGGCTGGTGCCGTGACAGTGGGGGTAGATGTATGGCATCTAGATGTACCAGAGTTTCTAGAGATGCAGACAGAAAACGGGGATCAAAGACGCAAAGCTTATGATGTTTTTCCTCAGCTAGTGATTGTTGATGAATTTATGCGTCGGGTAATAGCTAAGGAAGAATGGACATTAGTCGATCCCTACGAAGTAAAAACTAAATTAGGTATTGAACTGGCGGAACTTTACGGCGAAGAGTTTGAATCAGCTTATCGCCAAATTGAAGCAGAAATAGACAACAAAATTACTCTCTACAAAAAAGTAAATGCCCGCGAGTTGTTCAAAGAGATTATGCGGAGTCAGGTAGAGACAGGAATGCCCTATCTGGCTTTTAAAGACACTATCAATAGAGCTAATCCTAATAAACATGAAGGTTACATTCCTGGAGTAAATTTATGTGTTGCAGGAGAAACTCTAGTCTTAACTGATCAAGGACATTTTCCCATTGTTGAACTAGCAGGAAAAAAGGTTAATGTTTGGAATGGCAGTGAGTGGTCAAATGTACTAGTACGTCAAACAGGACAAGATCAAAAACTGCTAAAAATAAACTTTTCTAATGGTGAAAGTTTAGAATGTACCTATTATCATCATTTCTGGATACAAGATAGTGATCGCAGCCAACCTCGGAAAGTAGAAGCTAGAGAATTAAAACCTGGAGATAAATTAATTAAATATGAACTACCAGTAATAGAGTCAGAAGACGATCTTGAATTTCCCTATGCTTATACTTCTGGTTTCTTTAGTGGAGATGGTAGTTATAGCAATAACGATAGTCAATATCCTGAAATTGACTTATACGGAGAAAAAAGGCAGTTACTTCCTCATCTGGAAATTAGAAATAAATTATGGGGAAATGGCACTACTCTATATCAGAAACAAGAAAAAGCGGTTTATGAAGATGTTAAGCAAGCAAGAATTGTTTGTAAGTTACCTTTAGACATTAAACCTAAATTCACTGTACCCCTAAATGGTTATACTGTAAGTTCTCGTTTAGAATGGCTAGCAGGGTTATTAGATGCGGATGGTTCAGTTTATCGCAATGGAGATAATGAATCTTTAAGCATTGCTTCCAACAATAAAGAATTCCTCCTCAAAATAAGGTTGATGCTACAGACTTTGGGCGTTGACTCTAAGGTAGCTTTAATGTCTCCCGAAGGATATAGAAACCTACCTGATGGTAAAGGTAACAGGAGAGACTATTACTGTCAGAATACTTATCGTTTAATGATTAACTCTAACGGTTTGTATCAACTATCTGAATTAGGATTAAAAACTAATCGTTTGCAATGGCAAGCCCGTTTACCTCAAAGAAAAGCTAGTCAGTTTATTAAAGTAGAAACTATAGAAATTACCTCCAGGGTAGATGATACTTATTGCTTTACTGAACCTAAAAGACACTTAGGAATGTTCAACGGTATTCTTACTGGGCAATGCTGCGAGAGTTTCTCGAATGTTAAACCTGGGGTAGAAGCCCATTCCTGTAATCTAGTTTCCATTAACCTGGCTAATGTAGAAGAGACAGAATTGCCCAATATTTGTCAGTTAGCAGTGAGGATATTAGATAATACCATCGATCTAACTAGCCCTCCTTTTGCAGCCAGTAAAGCTCATAATGATAAATATCGCACTATTGGTGTTGGCTGTATGGGTTTAGCAGACTGGTTAGCTAAACGCTGCCTGACTTATGATAATTTGTCAGAAATTAGCTATCTATTTGAAGAAGTTGGCTACTGGTGTACTTATGCTTCGATGGAATTAGCTCAAGCTAGAGGTGCTTATGCTGCCTTTGAGGGGAGTGAATGGAGCAAAGGTAACTTAATCGGTGCAAAGCCCGTAGAATGGTTTTTAACTAATGCTAGAGATAAAGAACGTTGGCAAACCCTAGCAGAAGATATTCAAAAGTATGGCATTCGCAACTCTCATATTACCGCGATCGCGCCTAATACTTCATCTTCTCTAGTTCAAGG